>JBDKTO010000065.1 GCA_039680175.1 Veillonellales bacterium
TACTGATTAAGAGTCAGTTGCTCTGCCAGTTGAGCTAGTGAGTCAAAAAAATGGCTGGGGCGGCTGGACTCGAACCAACGCATGCGGGAGTCAGAGACCCGTGCCTTACCAACTTGGCGACGCCCCAATGTATGATGCTCGGCTTCTCAGCCGGAACATGATTTATTATAGCAGAAGTTTTAGTATTATGCAAACCTATAGTAAAAAATTTTTATAGAAATTATAGACATTTGGAGTTTCTTTTATTGAATCCTATCTGCCAACCCCGCTAGCCGCAATTGACCAAAATAAATTTCCGGCTGCCCTAAATGACGCTCCGCTACAAAGTCACCATGACAGTCGGAGCCGCCGGTAATCAGCAAATGATATCGATTACACCAGTCTACCGCCTGCCGGGTCACTACCGTATCATGCCCGGGATGAAAACATTCCACGCCGTCAATGGTTTCACCGGCAAAAAAGTCAAGAGTCTCCTCCAAACAGGAACCGTGAAAGCCACTGCCGGGATGAGCCAGAACGGCCTTTCCCCCTGCCTTTTTAATGACTTGTATTACAGTTGACGGAGACGGGAAAGCCGGCCAAACAATATTTCGCTCTGCCGTAAACAGATTGGTAAAAAAGTCATGGATATCCCGACAAAATCCCTTATCAATCAAAAAGCTTAACGATTTCCAGCCTCCCCGAGCCGGTTCATGCTGATAACGGCAGTATTCATCGTAATCAATGAGGAAGCCGTCATCAATCAATTTTTTAATGCTGTCCCGGTCGGTTTCTTCCATGAGAACCGTATTATGCTCCGCCAGTTTTCGCAAAGGCTCGGATAAAGGATCGATTCCATAGCCGAGAATATGAAAGGACTGATCCCGAATCGTTGATGTCAATTCGACTCCCGCTAAAAAGGCTAAGCCAGCCGCGGCTGCAGCCTGCTGTGCTGCAGCCGTGTTGGCAACCGTATCATGATCGGTAACGGAAAATAAATCAATACCTGCCTTCTTAACTTCTTCCGTCAGCTTTTCCGCACTCCAGGTTCCGTCGGAAGCGGTCGTATGAATGTGCAAATCTACTTTACCAATTGGGGTTCGTCTCAAGTTCTCACCTTTTCCTGCTCAAATCAGTAATAACAATGATGGCTGTTTTATTTATAGTTTATAACGATATCCTCCAGCTTGCGTTTTGGCACATGATGCACCCGCTGTTCATCCCGCCAGTATTTAATGTCGCCGTTTGCTTCGATTTCTTCAATAACCACTGATTCTCTCGGCTTGCCTAGCGCCACCACCAGCAGAATTTCATATTTTGGAGGAATATCCAATGCCTCCTGCAACCTTTTCCGCTGTACGCTGGCAACAATGCAGCCGCCAAAGCCTGCTTCCACCGCTCCCAGCAATATGCTTTGCACGGCGATTCCCGAATCAGCGGGAGTCCCGCATTTGAAGTTTTCATCCTGGAGTAGGATGATATAGCCGGCAGGCCGCTCTCCCGGCTCCGGTCCTTTCCAGTCGCTCAAATAACCAGCCCAGGCCAGGGTAGAAAATATCTTCTCGTTTGTTTTCCCGTCACAAGAGATAAAATACCGCAGTGCCTGCTTGTTGGCGCCGCTGGCCGAAAGCCGGGCATTATCTACCAGAGACAGCAAGGTTTCCCGGGAAATTTTTTCCGTTTCATAAAAACGGCGATAGCTTCTGTTTTTGGTAACCAGCTCTTTTAACATCCATCGCTTCCCCCTTTAATCCTATTATTTATACTATTTCTACAAGAATACGGTTACCCCTATTTTTTACGCAATTTTTTTCTGAAATTTCATGATACTGACTGCCAGCGTGGCCAAAATAAAAGCAATCAGCGCCAATACCTGAGTCCAAAGAAAATGAATGCCAATGCCTTTTAACACAATTCCCCGCATAATTTCCAGATAAAAGGTCAACGGTATTACGTCGCCCATAACATAAAACAGAGTTGGCATCGCCTCCCGGGGAAACATGAACCCGGACAGTAAAATACTTGGCAAAAATACAAAGAAGGACAGCTGCATCGCCTGCATCTGAGTCCTGGCTACGGTGGAAATCAAGACTCCTAAAGACAGGGAGGCGACAATAAACAGCGAAGTCAAGCCATACAGCAGCGGCAGGCTGCCGCGAACCGGCAAATCAAATACCAGGATTCCCACCGCCAAAGCCAAAGTCACCTGCATGTAACCAACAAAAATATAGGGAATAATCTTACCCAGCATTAATTCATGGGTCTTTAACGGCGTAACAATCAATTGCTCCAGCGTGCCCCGTTCCCGCTCCCGGACAATGGCCATTGATGTGATCATGACCATTGTCATTGTCAGCACCACTCCAAGAATGCCCGGCACCATGTAAAAAGCGGAGACAAAATCGGAATTGTACCAAGGGCGGATACGAATATCATAAGGCATGGACACGGACTTACCGGTAATGCCCTCCAGTTTTTGAAACAGAATCTCCTGAGATTTTAACTGGCCGATAATCTGCGCCGTACTGATGGCGGAAGACGCCGCCATTGAATCGGAAGCATCGACAATAACCTGAACTGCGGCACTGCGGCCGTGCTTTACATTTTCACTGAAATCCGGCGGAATAATAATCCCCACCTTGGCCTTGCCTGATTCAATGGAATCGTTTACCGCCTGATAACTGCCGGCAACATACTTTATGTCAAAATAGCCGCTGGCTTCAAAAGAAGATAAAAGATCCCGCCCCTCCTGCTGCAGCGACTGGTCAAAAACAATAGTAGGCAAATGCTTGACATCGGTATTGATGGCAAAGCCAAAAACAATCAACTGAACAATCGGCAAAGCGACCATCATGGCGAATGTGAGCCGGTCCCGCTTCATCTGAATGAACTCTTTGACCAGCAAAGCCCATAAACGAATCATAGCACCATCTCCTTGCCGCAGGATTTCACATAGTACACAAACACATCTTCCAGCGAGGGCGTAACTACCTCGTATTTATAAGCAGAAAAGGCAGCTATCCGCTCCGGCTTCGCCAGCACGTGAACATTTGTGCCGTAGGGGTATAGATCCAGATAGTCTCCCTGTCGGCTTGTAAATTCTTCCATGGCGCCAATGGGGTCCGCCGCCGGTATCTCCAGGAGCACGCCGGGAATTGCCTGTTTTAAATTTGCCGGCCGATCATCGGCAATCAGCCGCCCCTCATAGATGAAGCCGATTTTATCGCAATGCTCCGCTTCGTCCATAAAATGGGTAGTCACCATGATCGTCGTCCCCCCTAACGCCAAATCGTAGATGATATCCCAAAATAAGCGCCTGGATTTGGGATCCACCCCGCCGGTCGGTTCATCTAAAAATAGGATCAGCGGCTGGTGAATGATAGAGCATCCCAGCGCCAGACGCTGTTTAAAGCCGCCGGATAAATTGGCTGTCAGTTCCTGTCGCCGTTCCTTCAGGCCGGCCATCTCCAGCATCTGATCAATTCTTTCCCGCTTCGCTCCCCGGGAAAGGCTGTACATCCCGGCGTAAAAATTCAGATTCTCTACCACCGTCAAATCATCATAGAGACTGAATTTCTGGGACATATAGCCGATTTTTGTTTTAATTGCTTCACCCTTCTGCCCTAAATCCAGCCCCAAAATGCTGCCGCCGCCGGAAGTAGGCGCTAAAATACCGCAGAGCATGCGAATGGTGGTGGACTTGCCGGAGCCGTTCGGACCGAGAAAGCCGTAAATGCTGCCGGCTTCAATGGTCAGACTGACATCATTCACCGCAACAAAGCTGCCAAACTTTCGGGTAAGATGAGAAATTTCCACTGCAGCCGTCATTTACTCCACCTCCCCGGCTAACGCGACAAATACATCTTCCAATGTCGGCAAAATAATTTTTAACCCCTGAACCACCGTGCCAGCAGTGGCTAACCGCTGCTGAACTTGTTGAGCCGCTGCCCCTCCATCATCGACAATTAAGTGATATTTCTCGCCAAAAGCATTGATATCGCGAATTGGCAGTCCTTTAAGCTGACGTTTGATATCCTTGCTGACAGCATGAAGTTCCAGTACTTGATACGGATAATCCTGTTTTAATTGCCGGGGCGAATCGCAACAAACAATTGTACCGTTATGCATAAAAGCCACCCGATGGCACAGTTCGGCTTCATCCATATAGGGCGTTGAAACAAAGATAGTCATACCTTCCTTATTGAGGCGGTAAAGCATCTGCCAAAATTCCCGTCTGGACACGGGATCGACTCCGGTAGTCGGTTCATCCAGAAAAAGAAGCTTCGGTCTATGCATCAGTCCGGCGGCCAGAGCCAGCTTCTGCTTCATTCCGCCGGATAAATTGTCAGCCAGCCGATCTTTAAACGGCAGCAGCCGGGTAAAGGACAAAATTTCCGTCGCCTTCTGTTTCACCTGCCGGCTGTCGGCACCGTACAGCGCCCCCATAATCCGGATATTCTCCATAACCGTCAAATCCCCGTATAAGCTGAACCGCTGAGGAACGTAGCCAATATGCCCTTTTACCGCTTCCCGATCCGAGCTGCCTAACACAAGAATCTCGCCGGCAGAGGCATTCATCACTCCGGTAAGCAGACGAATCGTCGTTGTCTTGCCCGCACCGTCGGGCCCTACCAGACCGAAAATCTCACCTTTTTCCACCTGCAATGAGATGGCCTTCACTGCCTTGATGCTGCCGAATTCCTTACTTACGCCGTTCAAGCAAATCATTGCAGCACCACATCAGCCGGCATACCGGGCTTAAGCAGCCCCGCACCGTTGTCAATTTTTACCTTTACGGCAAATACCTGATTGGCCCGTTCCCGCTGAGTAATGCTCTGCCGGGGAGTAAACTCCGCAGTCTGGCTGATTTCTTTGATCACCCCGGAAAATATCCGGTCAGGATAGGAATCCACCTTCACGTCAGCCGCCTGCCCGACTTGGAGCAATCCAATCTGAGGCGACGGCACATAGATTTTTACCCAGCAGTCATTCATATCCCCCACAGTAGCGATAGGGATACCGGGATTTATATATTCATTGTTTTCGAAGTTTTTCGTCAGCACCAGACCGTCCAACGGTGATGGTACAATGGTATCTTCCGCCAGCACCTGACTGGCAGCCACTACCGCCTGGCTGCGCTCTACCTCCAGCCGCTGGGCTTCGATAACCTCCGGCCGGCTGCCTTCCTCCAGCAAGCTCAATTGCTGTTCCGCCGCCACCGTATTATTGTATGCCACTTCCATGGCCGAACGGGCCGCATCCAGCTGCTGAGTGGAAATACCGCCTTCCTGGTAGAGCCGTTGATACCGGGAATAATCAGTCTGGGCTTTTTCCAGCACAGACCGGTTTGCCGTCACATTGGCGGCCTGAGCTTGCCGCTCCTGCTCCCGGGTTCCTTGCTCCAGATCCCGCAGTTGGGATTCGGCTTTGTCCAGGGCCAGCCGATCCCGCAGCAGTTGCGCGTCCAGATCCTTTCGGCTTATGTGGGCAATGATCTGCCCGGCACTGACCGTATCCCCCTGCTGAAGAGTAAACCCGGTCATATAGCCGCCGACCTTGGCCGTAATATCCGCCCGGGTCACTTCGATGGTTCCGGTAGCCGCAATCCCTTTTTCAGCCGGCCGAAACAGCTTGTAGCCGGCCGCTCCGACCAGTAAGCTGAAGACAACGATTCCGGCAATCACCCGC
This sequence comes from Veillonellales bacterium, assembly GCA_039680175.1. Classification (NCBI taxonomy): domain Bacteria; kingdom Bacillati; phylum Bacillota; class Negativicutes; order Veillonellales; species Veillonellales bacterium. The sequence continues at coordinate 5,668 of JBDKTO010000065.1, forward strand.
TTGTCAACCATTCGGCTTCACCCCGCTTAAAAAAATTTTCAACGCCTGCTCAATAAAATTTTCTTCCTGGGCTACTGTCGGCGGCAGCATTTTACTGGCCAATGGTTTAATGATGAAGTAAAAATTCATAATTCCGGCCAGAGAAACAGCCATAAAAGCCGGATTCAGTTCCGAACGGAACTGCCCCTGTTCAATGCCCCCCTGAAAAATCCGGCATAAATGGTCATAAAGAACCGGGATAAACTTGCGGATTACCGTATCAAAACAAGCCGTAGGATTGGTCAGCTCGCTGTGCACAAAGGAAAGCAAATAAGGAAACCGGTTGTGAATCCTGCCGATGCACCGGCCATAACACTGAATTCTCTCTTCCGGCGTAAGTTCTTTGGTCCAAACCGCTTCAACAATTTTCAGTGCCTGAAAAAATTGCTGCTCCAGCACCTCTTTATACAAATTTTCCTTGCTGCCGAAATGATAGGAAATCATGGCGCTGTTTACACCGGCTGCTTCCGCCAATTGTCTTATAGATACTGCAGCAAATCCTCGTTTTGCAAACAATGGAGTCGCCGCTTCGATCAACTTCAACCGGGAATCTTTTTCGGTATCTTTTCCCTGTTTCAATTCAATCCCCCTAATCAAATGATTTAATCAATCGATTGATTAAATCATAGCAGATTCTATTGTTATTGTCTACCATCAAATTTTCAATCGTCAACCGTCTGCTTGCCATGCTGAACCCGCCACCAGGACACCGCCCGGATGGCTTCAATGTCCTGCATTCTCTGTACTTCATCCGGCGGCACTTCCCCCGGCTCAACTCCCGGCAGCACTTCAACTGCCGGAGCATCATTTTTCCCGATAAAGCCGGCGGTAATCCAAAATGCATAATTGAAGCCAAAATCATTGCCCCGGGTCAGACTGGGAGCGGTGGAGTAATAGGTAAAGCCTGGCGGCGCAATCAATTCAATGAGTGTCGGCGTAATATTGATCTGACTGCCGGCAACCCGGGGCGGCAGGCTGTGCTTGTCAATACCCCTGCCGTATATAACCAGCGGAATACCGTAGCGGGTATACAAATCCGGATTCGTTTCAATATTCAGCCGGTCGGCATGATCGCCGGTGATTAAAAACAAGCTGTCCGGATACCGCTGCCGCATATTCCTGACAAATCCGCTCATCACTTTGTCGGCATACCAAAAATGTCCCAGCTTTTTGATTAGTTCCTCATCGGACCGCTGTTTTTCCGGCAAGCCGTCCCGAATATTATCGGCGTCAAACCCTTCCTGGGCCAAATCCACAGTAAAAGGAGCATGGTTAGACACGGTTAAAATCACATCGAAGGTTGACTCCTCGTCGGTAAAAGCTGCGGAAATTCGATTGAATAAATATTTATCATCACTGCCCCAGACATTGCCGGCCTCACTGTTAAGATCACTGCGGTCATAGAACTCGTCAAAGCCCTGCGCCAATACAAAATCTTTGACTCTCTCCCAGGAACTGGGTCCGGCATACCAAAACCGGGTTTTATAACCCAGTCTTTTCATCTGAGGTGCCAAAGCCGTAGCATAAGGTTCCTTATAGGATTCCTGCTGGTAGTTGATATACAGATTGACTTCCGGCAAACCGCTGACGATGCCGTTGACTCCGGCAATGGTTGCCATGCCGTTGGGTAAAAAAGCCGGAACATAAACGGCATCTTCCTGGGCAATAATGCTTTTCAGGCCATTGGCAATATTAAGATCCTTGTATTTCGGCAGCAGCGGCCAGTTGGCGTAGCTTTCGCCGATAATCAAAAAAACATGCCGGGGCTTGTCCATGCCGGAGCCCAAAGCTGTCTTGCGAAAGAAGTCATCCACCTGACCGGCGTCGAGCTTTTTCCCGGCAATATAGTTCCCATATTCCCCAAGGCGATCGGTGTCCACTGTCAAACCGTTGGAAGCGGCCAGCCGTTCGTGTAAGATATACGCCCGGTATAACGCCTGGACATCATCCAATATGGCCTCATTCAATAAATCGTCTTTGGTCGCGGCAGAATTTTCCCAGGTAATATCGTAGGCATAGGTTAAACTGCCGCCAAACCAGGCAAAGGTGCCAAATAGAATTAAAACAGCGCACAAGAAAGCACGAAAAGCCAGAGTTTGCCGCCGTTTGGAAAACTGCGGCAATGGCAAAGTCGACGTATTAAGCCAGCGCTGCAGCAATTTAAACAAAATAAAGGATGTCGCCGCTACCCATAGCAACCGAAAAAATAAATTATACTGCTGCACCAAGGTGTAAAATAACGCCCCCACATCATCCCGCAAGGTAGTAAACAGCAGTTGATTAAACGCCATGTGAAACTGCTCGTAATAGGGAATGCGAACATAGAAAAATAACGTCAACAAGGCTATATACGCGCTCCCCAGAGCCAGCCGGATTTTTCTGCCGTAGTTTTTCCCGGTGAGCAAATTGACGCCTGTAGCCAAAACAAATACCAGCAGCGTTACCCCAACCGTGCTTTTCAAACTAATCCGCAGTCCATAATAAAGGGAGAGCAAAATATCTTTTACAGTCGAAGCATCACTTAAATACGAATGCAGCGTAATGATGAAGCCAATGCGAAATAGACAAAATACGCCGAGAATAAATACAAACAGCTTTAAATCCTGCTGAATATCGCGAAAGAAATTTTCCCACCTGGACATTGCCGTTAAACATCCTTTCTCCCAATTGCTTTGCCTTTATCAGCTAAAATCAGCTAAATTACAACAAATATCTTATTACTTTCCCTATAATATTACAATCCTTTATGTTAAAAAAATTTTGCACACAGTAAAAAGCCCGTAAAACTCGGCATCAACCGATGATTTACGGGCTTTCTACTGCATACTTTTTTGCCTTGCTATGGCCTGCTGCCACTTGGCGTCCTGCCGTCTAGGTCATGGGTGAAACATAGTTTACCGGACCTTTCTCTTCCAATTGGGTAATAGATACCTCGACGGTATTCCCCTTTTCCAGATAAGTTACATTGGCAGCATTGCGGCCTTTGTCAACTGTTTCAATCCATACCGGATTATTGCGGTAATGGACTTCAACAGCAGCGGCTGATTTCATGATCTCTTCGGCGCGAGTTGCTTTCATAGGCCGGACTTCAGCTCCTTTTTCCTCTAGTATTTGAAGTACCGCATTTTCTATACGAAGCAGATGATCTTCTATGACCGGCGTTAGAAAAAATATGGCAGCTGCGTTACACGTTCTCGCTGAATTCCCGGATAGCCTTTTGAATCAAGACAGCCAGTTCATCCCAGCCCATATCGGCCGCCTTTTTCTTTAAACGAAACAGCTTTTCCTGCTTTGGCAGCGCATCACTCATCCCCACTTGCTTTTCCACAAACCGTGCTCCCCGCCGGGTTAACAAAACATTTTCAGTGGAAATACTGGCAGGGTGTTCATCATCATCCCCGATTTTAATAGCCACCCCGCTGATAAATCCCCGGGTATACAGGGAATTAACGGCGCTGTTAAAAAACTGCTCCGTCATACCCAGCATACGACCGTTTACAGTTCCCAGATGAGGCACAACCCGGTTTACTTCTGTATACATGGCAAACAGTAACTTCTTCGTTTCCTCCCGCACGTCTCTCACTCCCTGCCTTTTGCTCTTTTTCGCCATAGTCCTTCTCTCTATCCTATGCGCCGGTCTGTCAGCGGTTACAAACGGAGCACTGCACTCTCTAACCGGGTGTCCCGCTTTATCCCTTTGAATGTATACATATTTGCATGGCAGGTATACTAATGTACCTCAGAGAATTACATGTAGCATTATTTTATTTGGGAGGCAATTATGGCAACTGAAAAAAACGACAACCAGGAAATTGTCAAATTTGCGGACTTTAGTCAAATGCGTTCGCGGCTTACGCCGCAAGAAGAAAAATTTGAGATACGGCGCAGAACGATCGGTTTCATTTTGGGGCCATCATTGGCATTAGCGGTATATTTTACACCTTTTGACGGTCTACAATTCGAAGCGCATGTTCTGTTATCCATTATGACACTGGTAGCAGCCTGGTGGATGACCGAGCCGCTGCCCATTCCCGTCACTTCCACACTGGGGCCGGTGCTGGCGGTAATGGCCGGTATTGTATCGCCAAAAGAAGCATTTGCTCCCTTTGCCGATCCTTTGATCTTTTTATTCATGGGCAGCTTTCTCCTGGCCCAGGCTATGATGGTTCACGGCCTGGATAAACGATTTGCTTACAGCATTTTAAGTATGAAGTGGGTCGGTTCCAGCCCAAAACGGATCCTGCTTGCCTTGGGGCTGGTAACTTGCTTTCTGTCCGGCTGGGTGAGTAATACGGCTACAACTGCAATGATGTTTCCTATTGCCATGGGCTTGCTCTATGCAATCAAAGATATGCATGAAGCTGCCGGCAAAAAGATCGACCTGGCAACCTATAAGTATGCTACCGGCATCATGCTGATGGCGGCCTATGCAGCCTCCGTCGGCGGAGTCCTTACCCCTATAGGAACTCCCCCGAATCTTATCGTCGTCGGCCTGCTGGATAAATTAGCCGGCGTAAAAATCAGCTTTTTCCAGTGGATGAGCTGGGGGATTTTTGCTACTGTTTTCTATTTCGGTCTGGTCTATATTGTACTCAACCGTATGTTCCCGGCTGATGTCAGCAACATTGAAGGGGCCGATAAATTCATCAAAGCCAGGCGGGATTCTTTGGGGCCCTGGAAGCAGGGGGAACGGAATGCCATTATCGCTTTTTCAGTGGCGATTATTCTCTGGCTGGCACCGGGAATTATTTCTATTCTATACGGTACCGATGCTCCGCTACTCAAAATATTTGAAAAACATTTTTCTGAGGCTACTGCGGCAATGTTTGCCGGGCTTTTATTATTTATTCTGCCTGTTGATTGGAAAAACCGTAAATTCACCCTCTCCTGGAAAGATGCCAATGAGGGAATTGACTGGGGCACTCTCCTGCTGTTCGGCGGCGGTCTTTCCTTAGGCGTACTGATGTATAAAACCGGATTATCCCTGTACATCGGCAATGTAATTGTCGCCGCTACCGGGGCGAATTCCCTGGTAGTTATGGTTGCGGTATTCGCCATTCTCGCTTTGGTCATGTCGGAATTAACGTCCCATACTGCGGCCACCAACATGCTGGCGCCATTAGGAATCACCACCGCCTTATCGGCCGGCATCGATCCGGTGCCGGTTGCCGTGGCAGTAGCTTTATCATCCTCTCTAGGATTTATGCTGCCCGTCTCCACTCCGCCAAATGCCATTGTTTACGGCAGCGGCCTCATCCCCATTACCAAAATGATCCGGACCGGTGTGATTATTGACGTCATTGGCATCCTGGCTTTCACCATTCCACTCGTTATCTTTATCGTAAGATGGCTGATTTAATAATCTAAATTAAGCAAAATGCCTGCCGGTATATAATCGGCAGGCATTTTGCTTAATTTAGTTTCGTCTTGGTTTTCTTCCATTCCAAATATTCGTCATATGTCATCCGCTGATCGACGATCCCTTCCTGAGTGATCTCAATAATCCGATTGGCGATGGTTTGAACGAATTGATGGTCATGGGAAACAACCAGTATGGTGCCAGCAAAATCAATCAGTCCTTTGTTCAGTGCGGTAATAGACTCTAAATCCAGATGGTTGGTCGGCTCATCAAACAACAGCACATTCGCTCCGCTTAACATCATTTTCGCCAGCATGCAGCGGACTTTTTCACCGCCGGACAGCACGTTGGCCGACTTTTGGCTTTCTTCCCCGGAAAACAGCATCCTCCCCAGGAAGCCCCGGACAAAAGTCTCATCCGGATCCCGGGAAAACTGCCTGAGCCAGTCTACCAAATTCAGTTTGGACTCGAAGTAGGCGGCATTGTCCTTGGGAAAGTAAGCCTGGGAAGTCGTGACACCCCATTTGAATTCCCCTTCATCGGCTTTCATCTCGCCCATTAAAATTTTGAACAGCGTTGTTTTCGCCAAGCCGTCCGGGCCGACAAAAGCAATTTTATCGCCTCTGCTCACCAGAAAGCTGACGTCATGTAAAACTCTTTCGCCGTCAATGGTCTTACTGAGATTTTCCACCGTCAGCAGCTGGTCCCCTGCTTCCCGGTCTGATTTGAACGCAATATAAGGATATTTGCGGGAAGATGGCCGGATATCTTCCAAAGTCAGCTTTTCCAGCTGTTTTTTCCGGGAAGTAGCCTGCTTGGATTTTGAGGCGTTGGCGCTGAACCGCTGAATGAAAGTCTGCAAATCCTTCATTTTTTCTTCTGTCTTTTTGTTGGCTTCCTTGGCCAGCTGCAGCGCCAGTTCACTGGATTCCTGCCAGAAATCGTAGTTGCCGACATACATTTGAATATTGCCGAAATCAATATCGGCAATATGGGTGCAGACCTGATTTAAAAAATGCCGGTCATGAGAAACTACAATCACCGTATTCGTAAAGTTGTACAAAAACTCTTCCAGCCAGGCAATGGAATCCACATCCAGATGGTTGGTCGGTTCGTCCAGCAGCAGAATATCCGGACTGCCGAACAACGCCTGCGCCAGCAGCACCCGGACTTTCTCATTGCCGCTCAAATCCTTCATCAACTTGCCGTGAAGTTCCTCGCCAATGCCTAAGCCGTTTAGTAGCCGGGCTGCCTCTGTCTCAGCCTCCCAGCCGTTAAGCTCGGCGAATTCTCCTTCCAGTTCGCCTGCTTTAAGACCGTCCGCATCGGAAAAATCCGGCTTAGCATAGAGGGCGTCTTTTTCTTCCATAATGGCATATAGCCGGGAATGACCCATAATAACGGTTTTCAGCACCGCAAACTCGTCATATTCATAATGATTCTGCTTCAATACCGCCAGACGGTCGCCGGGAGTAATCATCACTTCACCGGCGCTGGGTTCCACTTCGCCGGCTAAAATTTTTAAAAAAGTGGATTTTCCGGTACCGTTGGCGCCAATCAAGCCATAACAATTCCCCGGTGTAAATTTTATATTGACATCCTCGAACAGCGCCCGTTTGCCGAACCGCAGCGTCAAACCGCTGGTACTTATCATTCTAACATCAGCCTTTCTGTCATTCATAACTATCGAACGCAATAAGCCGTCCTCTCGACGGCCTATTGCGTTCGATATTGCTTTACAATATCACATTTTTCCCGGCACGTCAATGCTGCGGGAGATTATGACTATTCCAAAATTCCCGCTGTGCGGATTGCTTCCCAAAAAGGTTTGCCGTTTTTACGGGGAAGGGTCAAATCACTGACAATAACCCGCATAACAGCAACCGGCTCGATTCCTCCCGCTGAGGGTTCCCCATAGCCTGACAAGGCGTGAAGAATATAGAACTTTCCCCCTTCTTCCCCGATATATAGCATCACGTGCCCGTTCATATACAGCGGATATCCCGGAAGCAGCTTGCTTAAAGTCTGCTGCGGCATTACACCGTCCCGGCTGAACCGGATATTCCGGGAAAAAGAATTTTCCTGCTCATCGGCATTACGGGCCAGTTTAAAGCCGAAAGTCCGGTAAACGTCCAAAATCAAGCTGGAACAATCAACGCCTTCAGCCAAGCCGCCCCAGCCGTAACGCTGTCCGTATAATTTAAAAGCCTGCCGGAGAATATTGGCCCGGGTATAAGCCAGGCAGCCGGGAACTACATCGGCATCGGCAGCTAGAACTGCCGTCCGGAATTCCAGCCCGCCGGCAGCGTTTCGCACCGGCAGTTTCACTTGGTAATCCCGGCCGGCTGCCGTCCTGGCAGCTAAAGGCAGCCTGGCCCCCATTTCGAATACCGGATTCACGGCAGATCCATCGGCACCAACCAGGGACAGCCGCAGCTTATTTCCCGTTACTGTCAAAAAGTCTGATTCATCCATATAATCCAGCCATACCTCCCGATCGGGAGCAGCAGCAACCTGACTGGCCATCACCCAACCGCGGTAGTTATACGCTTGGATGAAATACCAGTTGTTGTCATCACTTTGCCATAATATGACTACCGGTTCAGCCGGATCAAGAATTGTTTCCTGAAACAAATCAAAATCCCGGTCTCCCGGACTATCAAAAACACCATCAGCAGTGGGAAAAGTGCGAATACTGGTGCGGTTCACCGTGAAGCCGTAACGGACAGCATTGTTCTCCTGTATTGCCGCCAGATTCAGTTTTGCGGTAAGACGATTGCAGTAGTCGGCAGTAACCGGCGCATCATTCCGGTACATCGTTTCCTGAGGAATCCGGCTGCTCTGGAGATAGCCCGTCAGTACCTGTTTACTGATGGCAGCCGGATATTGATGCAAATCAAACAAAGTGTCCGGCAATGCCTGAATAAACTGCCGGTTAAATTGCCTGATCCCGGCCTGGTCCAGCAGTTGCCGGTCAGGCTGATTCAGCTTGTCAGCCCAAAAATCCGCCCTCGTCATATCGGCGGTAACATTCGGTATGCCAACTGAAGCAGCAGACCCGGCAATCGGCAAAGCAGCCAAAAACATGCCGCACAATAATGCCCTCCGCCAATAGTGCCAATTCCATCGACTCATATTTTCTTCCTTTCTTACCTCAGAGCACTCTTGACCCATTCTCCTTTGACTGCTCCAAACAATGAATTTATTCTCTGTTGTTATTACACATGCTTTATCTGCTTTTATTTTACCTCTATAAAAGCATCATTTAAAGTGTTAGAATATTATGTGATAATGATCGATTGTAAAATATTCCCCCAGGAGGCTCCCTATGATTGATTTTTTTACTAAATGGAATGCCCGTTTAGGCAAAAACATGTTCCTCATTGTCCTCTCCGCCCTGTTTTTAGGCTTTTGCTACGGAATTCCTGATTCCCATCTTTTACGGAAAATCGTAATCGTCTTATTTGCCTATATGACATTCACGACAGCATTAGGCACCAGTCTGAAGCAATTTATCCAGGTATTGCGGCATCCCTGGATTCCTTTGTGGGTGCTAGCCCTGGTTCATATTGCAGCTCCGTTCATCGCCTGGATAGTCGGTATGATCTTTTACCCGGACGACCCCTATATCCGGCTGGGGTATCTAATCGGAGCGTCGATCCCCATCGGTGTAACCTCCATCATTTGGACTTCACTGTTGGATGGCAACATGGCCCTCTCTCTCGTTGCCGTAACGCTGGATACTTTTCTCGTTCCGCTGGTGCTACCGCTGTTTTTTCATATCGTTGCCGGACAGAATGTCGCGATCGACTACCTGCAAATGCTGAAAGGGCTCATGCTGATGGTAACCATTCCCAGCGTCATTGGAATGCTGCTCCACGATTGGACCGGCGGAAAGGTAAATGCCTTTGCCAACAGCATCGGCGGCGCTACTTCCAAGTTGGCAATGTTCCTGGTTATCTTTATTAATGCTGCAATCGTTATGCCGCATATTCACTGGGATCTGACCATTGTCAAAACTATATTGGTTACCCTGCTAATCGTCACAACCGGCTTTTGTGTCGGTTATGCCGGCTCCTTTGTCCTAAAAAAGCGCCCCAAAGATGTTGTTGTTGCCATGATTTATAATGTAGGTATTCGCAACAACGCCTGCGGCCTGGTCATAGCCCTGAGTTACTTCCCCCAAAAAGTTGCTATTCCTATGACACTGTCCATCTTGTTTCAGCAGCCGTTGGCGACGATTATATTCCGGATCTTTAAACGGGTTGAAAAACAGTAGCAAGCTCCCGACACCTTGCTTACGGCCGATCGGCTGCCGCATACCGAATCAAACTGCGATATTTTTTTTGGTATTTAGTCGGATCTCTGACTATCTGCTCCAGCAATTCCAAAAAGCGATCCACTTCCCGGTAGTTATTGTATAAACCGAGACTCATCCTTACCATCCCCGGCAGCAGGGAATCAAGATGCTGGCGGCAGTACTCCACCTCTGCCGCAGTCAGCTTGAGCAATTTTTGCGCATAGGGATGCGCACAAAACAGCCCGCTGCGCACGGCGATTCCCCCTTCGCCGGAAAGTATCGCCGCAACGGCCTTGTGATGTATTCCTTCTATATTGAAGGACAACAGACTGACCCGCTCATCCCCCGGTTCACCGCAGCCATACAAGGTAAGGGCGGAAATTCGCTTTAGACCTGCCAGCGCATAACAAATTAAATTTTCCTCATATTGATGAATCGCTTTCATGCCAATATTCTGCAAAGTTTGAATGGCTGTTATCAGCGCTGCCACTCCCATAACGTTGGGCGTTCCCGCTTCGTGCCGCGCCGGCGGATCAGCCCACTCCACAAATTGGCGGGATACCAGCTTGACATCTCCGCCGCCTTGATAGACAGGAACTGCCTGTTCAAAAGTCGCCTGCGGCCCAATGAGGACGCCCACACCGAAGGGCGCATACATTTTATGAGCCGAAAATACCAAATAATCAATATGTTCCGGCGAATCATGAGGCCTCATATCAACCGGACAGTGAGGCACTAATTGAGCGCCGTCCACCAGCAGTTTCGCCCCATGACGATGGACCAGCCTGGCAATTGGGTCAATCGGATTGAGAATCCCCGATACGTTAGAGGCTCCCGTTACCGTCACCAGCTTTACCTTTCCCTGGTAGTGCTGCAGCTTTTTCGCTAAATCCGCCAGCGACAACTTGCCGGCTTCATTTATACTCACATAGTCCACCGCAAATTTATCCCGCCACGGCAGATCGTTAGCCAAATGCTCCATATCGGTTGCTAAAATGATTTGCTTTTCATCGGCGTCAAACAAAATATATGACAACATATTGATGGATTCCGTAGTATTTTTCGTATAGATAATAACGTCCCGGGACAAATCTGCCTTAACAAACCCGGCAATCACCTTCCGGCCTTCTTCATAGAGTTCAGATGACAGCACCGACTTATATCCCTTGCCGCGGTGAATGGATGAATACCATGGCGCAAACCGGTTGATTTCCCGCATAACCGCACAAAAAGGCGGCGTAGTTGCCGCATTATCAAAATTAATAGTTGTCACATATTCGCCGTTGGCCAAGGGTATTTGTGTATTGGCGCCGACAACCGTATTGCGTAAATGAAAACCCAGTTCCAAATTATCCATACCGATCCCCCCTGCCCACCTTAAAGCAGGCCATCAACAAATCTTCCCCTATAGTATATTAGGAGAAGCTATAAAATGTGACAAAAACAACGAGGAGAAACTGTCATGAAACAAAGGCTCAAGGATTTTTGCGCCTCCATCCAAATCGACTGCGCAGGGATTGCCCCGGCAGGTCCTTATTGGGATCTGGCGAAAAAGCTGGAAAAGCAAAAAAAGCTCGGCCATTACAGTGAATTTGCCGAGCAAAATCTACTAAAGCGAATCGATCCCCGCCAGACAATGCCGGACGTGCAATCCATTATTGTCTGCTTATTTCCTTATTATATCGGCGAAAAAACAGGAGCAAATCTAGCAAAATATTGCTATGCTTTAGATTACCATATCCTTGTCAGAAAAAAGCTGGAACAAATTGGCTGCTATCTGCAGAAAAAAATTGTGAATTTTTCTTATCGGGCCTATACTGATACCGGCCCCTTAGCAGACCGCTATCTGGCATACCTGGCCGGATTGGGATTTTATGGCATCAACAGCCAGCTCATCCATCAAACCTATGGTTCTTATGTCTGTATCGGGTACATGTTAACCAACTATCCCTTTGAACCGGATAAACCTTTAACGCTTACCTGCAGCCAATGCGGCCGCTGCATCCGCTCTTGTCCCGGCAAAGCCATTCTCGGCGATTTCTCCATTGTGCCCCACCGCTGCCGTTCCTATCTGACGCAGAAAAAAGGCGGCTTAACGGAAAATGAGAAGAGCATTATCCGGACATCCGGCCTTATTTTCGGCTGCGATGTCTGCCAGAATGTCTGCCCCCATAACCAAAATATTTCCTGCACCCCCATAACCGAATTTCAGAAATTTCTTCTGCCCCGTATCGATTGTCAAAGCCTGCCCGCCCTGTCCAACAAAGAATTTAACCGCCGTTATGGCAATCGCGCCTTTAGTTGGCGGGGGAAAAAACCGTTAGTAAGGAACTTTTCTTGTTTAGATTAATTCTTTGTGAACTTTTTTTATTTTTTTACAGCTTACCCCTTGCATTTTTCAGTAAAATTTTATATACTTTACTTGCGGATAAAAATTATCAATTAGAAATAATTATTGGGAGGAATTTTAAATGAAAAAATTTGTTTGTACCATTTGTGGTTATGTTTACGAAGGAGATGCTGCCCCGGCAGCCTGCCCTCAGTGCGGCGCTCCGGCAGCAAAATTTGAGGAGCAGTCTGCCGGTGAAGTACAGTGGCCGGATCAGCATCGCATTGGTGTCGCTGCCGGCGTTGACGCTGAAATTCTAGAAGGCTTAAAACTAAATTTCACCGGGGAATGCACTGAAGTCGGCATGTATTTAGCCATGAGCCGTCAGGCCGACAGAGAAGGGTTCCCGGAAGCAGCGGAAGCTTATAAAAGAATTGCCTGGGAAGAAGCCGAGCATGCCGCCAAATTTGCTGAACTATTAGGTGAAGTCGTGACTCCTTCCACCAAAAAGAATCTGGAAATGCGGGTAGAAGCTGAGTACGGTGCCTGCAAAGGTAAGCTGGCAATCGCCAAACGGGCCAAAGAACTAGGCCTGGATGCCATTCACGATACCGTACATGAAATGTGTAAAGACGAAGCCCGCCACGGCTCCGCGTTCAAGGGTCTGCTGGAAAGATATTTCAATAAATAATAAAAGGGCTAAAAGGAACCTATCGCCGTTATAATTGGGCGATAGGTTCCTTTTTTTGGCTCATAGCTCATAGCTCATAGCTCATAGCAAAAGTTTATTTTGCCAGGTATCCTTTTTCAATCGCGCTTTCAATCATTTCCTGTACCAGATCGCCCAGCTCCGTTGATATCTCCCTGGTGCGCTTGTTTCTTTCATAAACCTTGCTGCTGGTAATGCCATGCTGTTTCCAAGCTTTTCCGGCGGTAAGCTGGTGCAGCAGCAGCGGCTGCAGCCGGTCAAGGGCAGCGGCGAAACAGGCTTCCGCCGTCTGCTGCCGCTCAAACTCTTCCCAGAGGCCGTTATATTCCGCAGCCTGATCTTCCGGCAGCAGCCGGAACAGGCGCTTCGCCGCCCGCTGCTCCCGTTCCGCCTTGTCCAGCCCGGCCCTCTCGTCAAAACAGTAGGTATCACCTGCGTCAATTTCCACGATATCATGGATCAAAACCATCTTCAGGACCTGCAGAATATTCACGGACCGGTCCTTGACATATTCGCCCAGCAGTATAGCCATCATCGCCATGTGCCAGGAATGTTCCGCATCCGTTTCATTCCGCTGGCCGCCGGTAATAAAATTCTGCCGGTAGATCTGTTTCAGCTTGTCGATCTCAGCCAAAAAATTCATCTGTTTGGTTAACCGTTCACTGCTCATTTCGTGCTGTCCCCCCCAATTTGAAATTGCCTGACGCCAATCTTCCAGATTATAAAATAAATTATTGCCGATTGCAGCAAAAAATTCCATTGTTTTATTTTACTGCATTTCTCAATATATTTACAGGCCTAAGGCTCTTTCAGACTGAATTTTTGATTGTCATAAACCTTTATTGGAGTTAAACTGGAAGAAAGAAATTCCCTGTCTAATAATCTGAACTATTATGGGAGGATGTATCATGCGCAAAATGACCAAAATTGAAATCATTACCCGGCCCAACAAACTGGAGGAATTGAAAGAAGCTTTAAACGATATCGGGGTTACCGGCATGACTGTCAGTCAGGTGTACGGCTGCGGCCTGACAAAAGGCCATACGGAAATATACCGGGGCAGAGAGTACACTATTAACCTGCTGCCAAAAATAAAAGTGGAAACCGTCGTTTGCGAAATTCCGGTGGAGAAGGTACTGGCAACAGCCAAAACAGTTCTTCGGACCGGTCAGTTAGGGGATGGAAAAATTTTTGTCTATCCCATTGAAAATGCAATCCGCATTCGCACCGGTGAGGAAGGCGATATCGCCATTATGGATCCGGCGGAAATAAAGTAAGTATCCTGCATTTTGTATACATATTAAAAATACTGGTATTTTATGATTCTTCATGCTATAATACGAAAATATAAATTTGCTTTATAAAAAAGAAAATGTTTTTGTGGCAATGAAGCCAATTGAATAAGTTAGCGTGTGTTTTGGCGCTGACTTTATTTAGTTGGCTTTATTTTTTGTTTCTCTGCCAAATACAACGCACAATGGGAGGTATACTCATGGAAATCACAATCAGCGCACTGGCTGCCGGACTGAATACTATCTGGGTCCTGCTGTGTGCCGCACTGGTATTTTTAATGGAAGCGGGCTTTGCGGCTCTGGAAGCAGGCTTCATTCACAGCCGCAATTCCTTAAACATCATTATGAAAGTGCTGATGGATTGTACGGTTGGCATGCTGGGCTATTTTATCTGCGGCTTTGCGCTGATGTACGGCATGGATAAAGCAGGTATCATTGGAATGTCCGGGTTCCTGGTCCAAGGGGATTTCACTTACCTGGGACTTAAAATACCTGTCTATGCCTTTTGGCTGTTTCAAGCCGCCTTTGCCATCGCCATGGCGACCATTGTATCCGGCGCCGTCGCCGAACGCATGAAATTTGCCCCTTACATTGTTTTTTCTTTATTGGCTACCGTAATCATTTACCCGCTGGCCGGCCACTGGGTCTGGAGCAGCGACGGCTGGTTGAATAAGCTGGGCATGCTGGATTTCGCCGGTTCGGCGGCAGTACATTCCCTGGGGGGGTGGTCCGCTCTGGCAGCTGTATTGGTGCTGGGACCTCGTACCGGTAAATTCAATAAAAACGGCTCGGTCAACGTTATGCCCGGTCATAATTTACCGTTAGCCGCCCTAGGTGCATTTATTCTCTGGTTTGGCTGGTTCGGATTTAATCCGGGCAGTACCTTGTCCGGTCTGGATTTGAACATTGCCCGGATTGCCGTAAATACCAACTTATCGGCAGCTGCCGGGGGAACGGCTGCCGCACTGTTTACTTTGTTTCGCTATGGCAAGGCCGATCCCAGCATGGGCATCAACGGCGCTTTAGGCGGCCTTGTAGCCATAACCGCCGGCTGCGCTTATGTGGAACCAGTCAGTTCACTTTTCATCGGAATCATTGCCGGTATATTGGTAGTGCTGGCCGTACCGCTGTTTGATCTTTTCCATGCCGACGACCCGGTGGGAGCCATTGCCGTACACGGTGTCTGCGGTACTTTCGGCACAGTTGCGGTCGGTATTTTCGCCGAAAAAGGCGGCCTGCTGTACGGCGGCGGCTTCCAGCTGCTGGCCATCCAGACCTTTGGCGTTATCATCGTTTCTTTATGGGGCTTCGCTGCAACCTATGCCCTGTTCCGTGCCTTAAAGGCTATCGTCGGCATTCGAGTATCAATAGAAGATGAAAATGAAGGTCTGGACTTCAGCGAACATGGCGTAGCCGCCTATAATGATCTGGAGTATTCCCCCTTTGGCACACTGCAAAATCTGAGTCCAAAGGAAGCATCCCTGCCGCTGGCCAAAGAAGCTGTGCGAACGAACTAAAAAAAAGCCGCCGGCGCTAGGGAATCAGCTCTAAAGTCATCTGCTGAACATAATGTCCTACAATATTTGATATAAATATCGTAGGATCTTTTTTTGCAAAACTGTTTCCCGCTCCCCCTTCCTATGCGCCGCTATTGTGATTTAAAACAGAAACAAATATAATATATAGTAAGAAATAAGGAGGTGAGCCTATTCTCTCCGCTTGATGAGAGATGGGAATTGATTGGACCCTGCGTCTATCGCATTCAATTTAATATTTGTAATTTTTCTGGTTTTATTAAATGGTTTTTTCGTTGCCGCTGAATTTGCCATGGTAAAAGTGCGAAGCACCCGAATTGATACCTTGCTGCAGGAAGGAAACACAAGAGCCAGATCTGCCAAAAAGCTGGTCGACCATTTGGATGCGTATTTGTCAGGCTGCCAGTTAGGAATTACACTTGCATCCCTTGGTTTGGGCTGGATCGGTGAACCGGCTGTGGCCGAAATCATTAAACCGGTGCTTGCGGCTTTTGGCCTTTCACCCCAGGTAATTCACACCATTGCCTTTGCGATCGCCTTTTCTATTATTACCGCTTTGCACATCATCTTAGGCGAATTGGCTCCAAAATCATTAGCCATACAAAAAGCTGACAGCGTGACCCTATGGACATCAGTGCCGTTAATTGGCTTTTGCAAGCTGATGTATCCGTTCATCTGGGTTTTAAATACAACTGCCAACCGGCTGCTGCATACAGTCGGCATCCAAACCGCCAATGAACATGAAGCCGCCCATACGGAAGAAGAGATCCGGATTTTAATGGAAGAAAGCCAAAAGCAAGGTTACATTAACAAAACAGAGCTTACTTTTGTTGACAATATTTTTGATTTTGCCGAAAGAAATGCCCGTGAAGTCATGATTCCCCGTACCGACATGGTTTGCCTGTATGCGGAAGATTCTTTTGCGGAAAATCTTGATAAAGCGCTGACGGAGCAGCTAACCCGCTATCCTGTATGTGATCCTGATAAAGACAGCATTATTGGCTTTGTTCATATTAAAGATTTGCTGAATGCAGTTGCCAAAGGGCAGCGTCCCGACATTCGTAAAATAGCCCGTGAAATCATTGCAATTCCGGAATCTATGCCTATCAGCGATTTACTCAGACTGCTGCAGAAGAACCGCTCTCAAATTGCCATTGTAGTGGACGAGTATGGCGGGACAGCCGGGTTGGTAACAGTAGAAGATATTCTGGAGGAAATCGTCGGCGAAATTCAGGATGAATTTGATGAAGAAGAGCCTTTAGTGGAACCCGCCGAAGATAATGGATATTGGGTAGATGGGCGCCTGCCCATTCATGAGGCAAACGAAATATTCGGATTGAAGCTTGATTCGGACGATTTTGATACAATTGGCGGCTGGATGTACTCTCAAGTGGAGATGCCGCCTAAAATTGATCAAAAAATTGAGTATGAAGATTGTGAATTTATCATCAAAGAAGTGAATAACGTACGGATTCACCGAATTTTTCTACGCAAGCGTGAAAAAAACGAAGTATCGCCAAGCAGTGAATCCATTCCTTCCTAGTAAGAAAGCTCCTACAGCCATAGCAGGCTGCAGGAGCTTATTGTTTTTTTATCGTCCGGTATAATCCCGGTCTACTGTAATGACCGCTTTATACCCCGGATGTTCCCGTTGAATGGCAGCATTAATATCCACTGTAAGCTTTTCCTCCTCTGTTTCAGTGATTTTTTTATCAAAGCCGATGACAATATCAAAAATCAAATTCTTCTTTTCGCCTTTTCCCACAACCCTAAAATCATGAAAGGATTTGATCGGCGGAAATTGCTTCACTACCTGCTCCACTAGGTCATGGGCGTCGGCAATTTCCTCCGAATCAAAACAGATGGGGTCCATGTGAATAACCAGGAACAGATTCAATTTTTGCGAAAGCTCCTTTTCCGCCTGATCAATGACTTCGTGAATTTTCACAATGGATATATTATAAGGAACCTCGGCATGAATGGAAGCCATCGTTCTGCCGGGGCCGTAATTATGAATGATCAGATCGTGTACTCCCATAATATGCTCATAGCCAAGCACCAATGTTTTAATCTCTTTGACTAATTGGGGGTCAGGCGGCTGCCCCAAAAGGGGATTGATTGTCTCTTTGACCAGGGATATTCCTGATAAAAAGATAAATATCGCCACAACGATCCCCACATAGCCGTCAATATTGACTCCAAACAGATAAGACACTGCTAAGGAGAGAATAACGCCGCTTAATATTGCCACATCATTTAAAGCATCCGCTCCGGTCGCTTCCAATGTGGCGGAACGGATCATTTTCCCCAAAGATTTATTAAAATAACTCAGCCATAACTTTAACGGGATCGTAAGAATAATGATACCGAAAGTCAGCAGATTAAAACTTACTTCCTGCGGCTGCAGAATCCTCTCGAACGAGGTTTTAATAAACTGAAGTCCAACCACCAGGATGAGAAACGAGACAACAAGTGCCGCAATATATTCCATTCTGCCATGACCAAAGGGATGGCCTTTATCTGCCGGTTTATTGGAAAGTCGGAACCCAAAGAGAGTCACTATGGAAGCGGTGACATCGGCCAGATTATGAAATGCATCGGCAATGATGGCAATACTGTTGGTTGCCAGTCCGAGAATAATCTCGACGGTAAACAGGATGAAATTAATCACTATCCCCAAAATGCCGCTTGCAATGCCGTATTTTTCTCTTACCCCGGTATCATTGATATCCTGATAATTTTTTATAAATCGTGATATTACAAATTGTGCTGTCATATGCATCACTCCACTACAAAATCCGTTAATCCATACTTTTCCTTCGTCTGACTAAAACAGTGACAACTGCGGCTTTTTCAGCGTTTTCGTCTCTCTGTCGGTTACAAGATCAGCCGGATTCGGTTCACCGATTAAAATAGCTGATTGAGGGTTATGACGCTGCCAATTGTTCAGCGCAGCGGTCCGGCTCATTGTGGCGTAACAATAAACACAGCCGTGGAGGCAGCAATCATAGCTTCCGATATCCACACTTTCGCTGCAGCCGCAAGCCCCACGCTGATTCAAGTCCTTTCTCACCTGTATGGGGCAGCCAATGATTCTTTCCACCATCTCTTTATCAATACAGGCTGCACGGGCAATACCGTATCGGCTCAAATCAATTTTTTCGGAGCAGGCAGACAGCATCATCCCCTGCTCTTTGGCAATTTGGGAAAACCCTGCGGCGATACGGTTCATATCCCATTCATTGACTTCCTCATCAACAATTCCCTTTGCCCTTCCCCGGCTCTTTGCATAACGATCAACAAAGCTGAAAATGCACCTGTCGGTATAACCGCCCAGCGTATCCGCCATTTTCTGATACGAATCCAGATGATATTGTACAGTAAACTCCCGATTCACAATGACCGGATCGTAGCGCCAGACAATCCGCCGGGAGCCGATTGCCTCACTAAGCTGTTTAAAGGTTTCCACGATCTCCGTTTTCGGCGGCAGTCCCGGTTCCACCCGCTCATCATAGGGGTTCAGGGTAAACTGGAAGTAAAAGGGGTAACCCATTTTTTCGATATCACCCAGCCTGCTTAGCAGTGGCCGGGGATTTTTCGTCCAAAACACAATGCAGTCAACTGCCGCCGGCGTTAAACGCACCCGGCTGCAGCGATTCGGATTTCTTGGGTTTTTAACCAGGACAAACCCTTCCCTCAGCCGGTTCATAAACCACTGGGAATAAAAAGCCGGTATATCCGTCCGCCGGCTGGCGCTAAGAATCATTTTCCATCACCCGGATTTTTTCTATTCTGTCAGCTTATCGTTTCATTCTGCGAATTATTTCTTTTGCTTGTTGATCCACGCGATAAGATTCCGTAATTTTCTGAAGAGCTTTGTTGTATGTAAAATCGTCCAGTGTATTATTTTTTAAATAAGCCATTACCGGTTCAGGCAGCTTTATATAACAGACGGACAGCGCCCAGGCAACGGCCATTTTGGCATAATAGCCGTCATTTTTGACACGATCCAGTGATTGCAAAACACGGCCGATATATTCCTCGTCAATATAAAAATGCAGCAGCATGACCACGCCGAAACGCACTTCATATTCTTTTGCCGACGCCAGGTAGGGTTGTAAAAAACTCCAAACCTGCTGCCGGTACTTCCCGGTAAACTTCAGGCCGCTGCAGAAACTGTCACACACCGACCAGTTATCGATCCTGGGTATAAACTGAACAACATAGGGTAGAATTTCTTCGATATCTGCTTTTGCATAACCGATCACCATGCCCTGCAGCATGATTTCTTCAAAATATTTGCTTGGTGCGCCAGCTAAATAACTGCGCCAATCCGTTTGGGCGATTTTCCTCGCCAGCCGTCGCAGCACCGGCAGCCTAACACCCAGGACATTGCCGGTGCCGGGCAGAAGCGTTGACGAGAATTTTTGATATTCCCCGTCGACCGAGGCAAACAATTGATCCCTGATTGTTTTCTCCACTATGTTACTCCTTATATACCCCTCGCAGCAAGCTGATTTCTTCGGCATAACCAGGCAATTCGTTGGGAGTTTCGAGAAAAAAGGGTAGCTGGCGCAGCTTGGGATGATTAATAATACGGGTAATGGCCGCCAGCCCGATGGAGCCTTTGCCGATTTTAGCGTGGCGGTCTTTATGACTGCCCAGCGGGTTCATGCTGTCGTTTAAATGGATCGCATACAGTCGATCCAGACCGATAATAGCATCAAACTCGTCCAGCACCCCGTCAAGATCATTTACAATATCATAACCGCCGTCATAAATATGACAAGTATCAAGACAAACCCCCATCTTCTGTTTAAGTGCTACACCGTCTAAAATCTGCCGCAGTTCTTCAAAGGTACGGCCAACCTCAGAGCCTTTGCCTGCCATTGTTTCCAGCAGGACAATGGTAGTCTGTTCCGGTTTTAAGATGGCGTTGAGCATTGTGATAATCTGCTCAATACCGATCTGCGCTCCCTGCCCTACATGGCTGCCGGGGTGAAAGTTATACAGGTTGTTGGGCAGATATTCCATGCGAGCCAAATCATCGGCCATCGTTTTCCCGGTAAACGTTCTTATTTTCTCATCGGCGGAACAGGCATTGAGGGTATAAGGCGCATGGCCCAAAATGGCGGCAAACCGGTTTTCTTTTGCCAACTCCAATAGTGCCGCTACATCTTGGGGATCAATCTCTTTGGCCTTGCTGCCTCTCGGATTGCGAGTAAAGAACTGAAAGGTGTTAGCGTTTATTTGAAGAGCATCCTTTCCCATCGCTTTAAAGCCTTTTGCTGCGGACAAATGACAGCCGATATCCAACATAACGATTCCTTCTTTCGGGGGGCAGTGCCGGACTTGAATTCATTATTCACTTCTGGCACTGTCCCGCTTCATTTCCCTTTACCTTGCCTGCCACCAAAAATAGAGTACGGTAATTCCTCCGTATACCACGGTAAGAGTACGATATTCATCAACCGTCTTAAACGTTACCGACACATAGATCAGGCCGGAAAGCAGCAGCAAAGCTGTCAGCCGGCAGATAAATTTCTTAAACTTCTTCTTTCCCGGCCGGTTTGCCGGAATAGCGGAATCTACCGGTGAATATTTTTTTACTGCCGTGTCATCGAGCAGAGGCAATGGCTGGGTATCTTCCAGCGGATTGCTCAATTGCCTGCCGCAGCAGCGGCAATAGACGGCACGAAATGAATTTTTTTCTCCGCAAAAGCTGCAATACATAACAACCTCACCCATACAAATTTCTGTCAATAACAGTATTCCCAAATTCCTTTATTTGTCGATCATTGAGCTAAACTCCCCGCCGGCCTGGACTCTAACTCCTTGCAGTGGGTTTCTTTGATCAAAAGAGCACACAATAAACCAGCCACTAAGACCCCGGCACAAAACAAAAAAGCACTTTGATAGGCAGCCACCGGATAAAGCCTGACTCCCTGTTCCACGCTTCCCTGCCAATATTGATCAAGAATCCAGCCAAAAGGCGCCTGCAGCAGCGCTCCGCCGACAAAGGCACCGGAATTTGCTATACCGGCGGCCATCCCCGTTAAATGTCTGGGGTTTACTTCCTTGACGCACGCCACCGTAAGCGATACCCCGGATACTCCCAGGCCCAGTGCCAGACAAATGGGATACAGCATCCATTCCGGCGGCTGCGCGCCATGCCAGATAGTTACCAGCCATGCCGCCAATATTCCTGCGGCAGAGCCAACATAAGGCCAGCGTCTGAACCCCAGCCGGTCAGACAAAAATCCCAGCAGCGGCGCTCCCACCATATTACCGATAACCATGAACAGCATATGGTTGGCAGCGGCCACCCGGGGCATACCATACACCTGCATTAAATAAGGGATTCCCCATACCCCGATAATAGACATATAAACTCCGTACATGGCAACAGAAGCTAAAAACGGCGGCCAGGTAAAGGGGTTTTTAAATACCACTTTCATCCTGGCAAGCACACTTTCCTTGCCCTTTTCTACCGGCGCACATATTTTCCCTTCCCGCTTTTCGATTTCTATTATTGAGGGAAGCCCAATATCTCCCGGCCGGTCCCGCACCATCAGCCAGCAAATCAGCGCCATCACCAGGGAATATGCCGCAATAAGATAAAAGGAAGAGCGCCAGCCGACAGCGTCAACAATAAAGGCCAGCGGCGTTGCTGCCAACAGAGAACCGGAATTGCCGACAAAAGTTAAGAGCCCCGACATTGTGGCAAATTCCCGCACCCGGAACCATTCTGCCTGAATCTTAGCGATATTCACGTAAATCAAGGCCACTCCCAGGCTGGAAAAAAAGCGTCCGGCATATAAACCGCCGATGCTGTCGGTCCAGCCAAAAAAAGCGGCGCCACAGGCCGATATTACTAAGGATAAGCTGACGACCCGCCTGGGCCCGTAATAATCCGCTAAAATCCCTGCCGGTACTTGCAGTATGGCATAGGTATAAAAATAAATTGACGACAAGATTCCCAAATCCGCCGCCCGCTCAATAACGAATTCACTCATAAGGCTGTCGGCTACTACCCCGGTTACCGTACGATGAAAGTAAGACGCTAAAAAAGCGAACGCCAGCGGCGTCCAAATGAACCAGCGGCGAATTTTAAGCCGTTGCATTTTTTGCTGATCCTGCAATACATCCAACCTCCATAAAACATAAAATACATACCAACAGCCTGATCCACTCATTCATCACGAGGGCTCAGGCTGCTTGCCTACCGCTTCCAGGTATAAGGGACTTTGCCCATCAAATCCTCCATAATCTGCTTTGCCAGGTAATCGGGATTTCCCATTACCGACCAATCGCCATCATAATCCCGGCTGTCGTGAATATCCAAAAATTGATTTTTTCCAACGTCATAACCAACAATCCGTATGGTCAAATCGGTTCGCTGAAACAAATCACCATCGCGGTTGCTAAAAGTAACTGCGGTGAAATTCGTAATTTGCGCCCCAATCACGATATCCGCTTGCAAGCTTGTCCCAATCTTCTGCAGCACCGCAGCATTGATTTTCCCCGGTTTATTCCGATTCTGCAATTCGGGGGGCAAGGCCAGCTGAACCTCCTTGGCCGGGATCACGTCATAAATAGTAATCACCTTAGCCAATGGCATATGAAACTTAGCTTGCAGCGCGTCAGCAATGACTTGTTCCGTATCCTGATCATGGGTATCGCTGCTGTTAAAAACAGGCAGCACGGCAATTCGCTGAGGTTCATAAGCCAGACACGAAGCAGGCAGCGTACCAGCAGCCAGAAAAAAAGTCATAAACAGAAGCGCCAGAACTTTCTTCATCATCATTCCTCCTGCTATTTCGTCTGCTGTTGGAAGGAATCATAAATTTTCTTGTATTCAAGCGTAGGCGGTATCGTTTGATACAAATAAAGATGAACACCGTTGGGATCATCCACCACAAAACCGCGTTCGCCCCAGGGCTTATCCTGCATTTCCTGCTGAATGCACAATCCGGCCTGTTTTAGTCTGGCATATTCCGCAGCCGCATTTTCCACCTCAAAAGATATAATCAATCCCCGACCGTCAAAAAACTCGCTTTCTTCCCGCTCAGCCAAAGCAAAGCTGATGCCGCCATTGATATCCGGCGACAGCAGTTCCACATACCAGTCGCTTTCATAAACAAGCCGAAAGCCAAAATACTTCTGATAAAAATTTTTTGATTCCTGCAATTTTTCCGTACTAATAGTAGCATCCATCCGCTTTATTTTCATAATACCGTCTCCATACAAACAATTTATTTACTGGTTCCTTTCGCCATCCATGCTGCAAACACCTGCCGCTTCCTGCCTGCTTCTCTTATTTCGCTTCATTCCGCCGCTATTTTTGTTTCAGCTTCGCCAGCGCATCCGCTAACGCAGTATTAACCGGTCCTGACTGCCGCTTGTTTTGTTCTCTTAGATACTGGGCAACGTCCTGTTTGGAAGCCTTGTCGCTCTCTTTTTGCTTGCGCTGGGTAAAAGCGGAAAGCTTCTCCCGGTAGCCGCAGCCGCAGACAAAAATCTGTCCTTCCCCTTCGCCCCGCAGTTCCAGCTTTTTGTGGCAATTGGGACATCTGGCATTGGTAATCCGGGCAATGCCCTTGCGATAACCGCATTCCCGATCCTGACAGACAAGCATTTTCCCTTTCTTACCGTTTACCTCCAGCAAATACTTGCCGCACTGCGGGCACTTCGTCCGGGTCATGTTATCATGATGGAACTGTGCCTGACTGTTTTTAATATCTCTTACAACTACATTGGCATATTGCCGCATTTCATTTACAAAAGCTGTTTTCGGTAAAGAACCCTTGGCAATGGAAGCCAGCTTTTGTTCCCATTGTGCCGTCAGTGTCGGTGATCTTAAGTCTTCCGGCACCAAAGATAGCAATTGCCGGCCCTTGGCGGTAATCCAGAGATCTTTGCCTTTCTTCTCGATTAAAAAGCTGTTAAACAGCTTCTCGATAATATCGGCCCGGGTCGCCACGGTTCCCAATCCGCCGGTCTCGCCGATAGTCTTTTTCAGCGCTTCACTCTCCCGGCTCATATACTTGACCGGATTCTCCATGGCGGAAAGCAAGCTGGCCTCGTTAAACGGTGCCGGCGGTTTTGTTTGTCCGCTGGTCAGGGTAATGGCGGTTATCGGCAATACCTCCCCCTGATGAATACTGGGCAGCAGCTGCTCGGCAATGTCCCCTTTCGTCTCTTCTTCCTCGAAATGGTTGCCGTAAACCTCTTTCCAGCCGGGCGCAATTACGGTTTTCCC
The DNA here is from genome assembly GCA_039680175.1 of Veillonellales bacterium. Lineage (NCBI taxonomy): Bacteria > Bacillati > Bacillota > Negativicutes > Veillonellales > Veillonellales bacterium. The sequence continues at coordinate 30,493 of JBDKTO010000065.1, forward strand.
CCGGGCGGTAAACAATTCCCCGCCGATTTTTGCCGTAACGGTAATTTGTTCATACTCAAAAGGTGGATATAATACGGCTAAGAACCGTTTGACCACTAAATCGTAGATTTTCCGTTCCTGATCATTGAAGGCGCTTAAGTTAACAAATTGCTCCGTAGGAATAATGGCGTGATGGTCGGATACCTTGCTGTCGTCGACAAAATGCTTGCCGGCCTTCAGCGGCCCTTTCGCCGCCTTAAAAGCCGGTTTTGCATAGGGACCAATACCGCAGGCACTTAGACGGTCTTTCATTGTATCCATAATGTCGGCGGAAAGATAGCGGGAATCCGTTCGCGGATAGGTCAGAACTTTATGATTCTCATACAGCCGCTGCATAATCGACAGTGTCTCTTTGGCCGAATAGCTGAAAATTTTATTGGCGTCCCGCTGCAGTTCCGTCAAATCATACAGCTGGGGAGAAAAGGTCTTCTTATGCACCTTATTTACTGCCACAACCTGAGCATTCTTTCCGGTCAGAGACCGTTGGATCTGTTCACACCGTTCTTTAGCGAAGCTCCTGCTGTCTTTCGTTTTGCCGTCCTGCCAGGTTAGCTTTAGCGAATGAGCGGCAGCCGTTATCCCATAAAATGTCTGCGGCTGGAAATTCTGAATCTCCTGCTCCCGGTTTGCAATAATGGCGAGAGTCGGCGTCTGAACCCTGCCGCAGGAAAGCTGGGCATTGTACTTGCAGGTTAAGGCCCGGGTGGCGTTGATGCCCACCAGCCAGTCAGCCTCAGCCCTGGCGACTGCCGATGCAAAGAGATTCTCATATTCCCTGCCGGGTCTTAATTTGCTGAATCCGGCTTGAATCGCCTTGTCGGTAACCGAGGAAATCCATAACCGTTTTACCGGTTTATGAATATGAGCCTTCTCCAGTATCCATCTGGCAACCAGCTCCCCCTCCCGCCCGGCATCGGTGGCGATAACAACTTCACCCACATCTTTCCGGTTCAGCTGCTCTTTCACTGTATTAAACTGTCTGCCGCTTTGCTTGATAACAACCAGTTTCAATTGCTGGGGCAGCATCGGCAGATCCTCCAGCCGCCAGGCTTTGTATTTTTCATCATAGGCTTCCGGATCGGCCAAAGTGACTAAATGCCCCAGAGCCCAGGTAACAATATGTTTTTCACCTTCAAAATAACCGTTTCCCTGTTTTTGACAATGGAGCACCCGGGCCAAATCCCGCCCGACAGAAGGCTTTTCCGCTAATACTAGTGCTTTACTCATCGTAAAATCCTCTCCCAATAAATTATACCTAAATCGTACCACAAATATAAAGATATTTTAGCACGAACTTGATCCTCTGGAATAAAAATCAAATGAAGAAACCCTAATGCCCCGCCGCGGCATTAGAGTACTTTTGTGCGGCATCATGAATTTTTCAACGTAAAAATGCTGATTTCCGGCGGACAGCCCAAGCGGAAAGGGAACCACTGGCCGGCACCGATATTCACGTAGCCATATGTTTCGTTTTCCTGATACAGCCCGCCCATGAAATCATAATGCACCGGCAGCAAAGAGTGTCCGAAAATCCTGACCTGTCCGCCATGAGTATGTCCGGCAAGAGTCAGGGGAATCCGCCTGTTAAATCCGTCAAACAGAAAATCCGGGTGGTGAGCCAGCAGGATTTGGAAAGCTCCCGCCGGCACATCCGCCACGGCACTTTCCATAAACTTATGCCGCAGCATCTCTCGTTCTGTCGCTGAATTGGTCCGGGGATAATCGACTCCCAAAAGATACAGTGATTCGCCGCCTGACTGAAGCTGCACACTGGTATTCTCCAGGATGGCAACCGGGCTTTTCACCAGTTCCCGGCGTATCCGGTTCACATCGCGAAAATATTCATGATTGCCCCAGCAAAAAAACATACCGAAAGGTATTGTCGCAGCCAGTTCAGTCAGTTTATCCACACTCGCAGTAAGCAAATCCAAATCATCAATTAAATCCCCGGTAATCACCACCAGATCCGGTTTTTCTTTTTTCACCAGCCGCAGCACGTAGTCCAGCCTGCCTAAATTAAAATAGGGACCTAAATGAGCATCACTGATTTGAGCGATTTTCAAGCCGTTAAAAGCGGCAGGAAGTTCCTGCCAGCTTAAATTCAGACGACGAACCGTCATGGTTGCCTCGGCGGAGCATACGCCAAAAGTGCTGGGAACAAAAGCCAAAACGGGAACCGCATACAGCGTATTCTGCAAAAAGGCGCGGCGCGTGACTGTCAGTCCCTCTCTTGGCTCAGTCTCTGGCTCACTGCAAATGCCGCGAACCAGGCGCCGGACTACAAACAGCAGGGGAAAACACACCAGCAGAACAATCTCGCCGGTCACCCAGATAAAGCCCGGATAAGCCATGGGCGACAACCATTGGTAAAGGGGCAGATTAAACCGGGTCAGCCAGCTATAGCTGATGGAGGAGCAGGCGGCCAGCGTAATCAGCCAGTAGCCGCAGCGAACCCAGGACGGATAGGGCCGGGGATACCATTTGACCAGCAGCCGCCAATTCACCCAGCAAATCAGAAAAATAAGCGCAATGAGCACTGGATAAAACAAACGCATGGATTCTCCTCCCAATCGTTACTCGGCCGAGCGCCTGTCTGATGCGGGGTTCGCCTGATGAATGTTCACAATCCGGCCTCTTGTCACTTGCTTGGCCGCAATCTCTATTTTCAGCGTTTTTTCATATTTCCCCAGAAAAGCCAGTTCCTTGCGATCGGCAAGGGAAATGGCAGTACCCTTTTTGCCGGCGCGGCCCGTCCGCCCTACCCGGTGAAGATACACTCTGGGATCTTCCGGCAAGTTCAGATTAAATACATATTCAATACCCGGTATATCCAACCCGCGGGCTGCCACATCGGAAGCAACCAGCAGCTGGATCTTCCCGCTGCGAAAACCGTCCAAGGCCATTTTGCGGTCAGTCTTCACTGAACCGCCGTGAATGCCGGCGGTTTTCAACCCAATGTAATTCAGCTTATCTACCAGCCGATCAATATTGTCGCCGCTGTTAACAAAAACCAACGCCTGCTCAACCGGTATCCCTCTGACCAGCTTCCGCAGCGTCTCCAGTTTATCCCGCTGTGCCGTAAGAAAATACATATGCTCAATCCGCGGGGAAACTGCCTCCGGTTCGGTTACCCGAATTACTTCCGGTTCCCGCAGCAGCGGTTTCGCTTTTTCCATCGCAACAGGGGTAATCGTAGCGGAAAACAACAGCATTTGCCGGTCTCTCAGCGTCGTCTTGATAACCGCTTTTACCCCGTCCAGATTTTGGTCGTCCAGAAGACGGTCGGCTTCATCCAAAATGATTGTTTTGATGGTTTGCGACGTAATCTTCTTTTTTTGAATCAGTTCCAGAATCCGTCCGCCGGAACCCACGATGATATGAGGCTTCTCTCTCAGTTTTTCGATCTGGCGGGTAATATTCACATTGCCGATAACCGGTGATGACGTAACCGGCAGTCCTGAGTTTTCCGCCAGCAGTTCAATCTGACGCTGTATTTGAATAGCCAGTTCATGGGTCGGCGTAAGAATGATGGCCTGCATTTCCCGTTTCGTAAGATCCAGTTTTTGAAACAAAGGCAGCAAATAAGCCAGCGTCTTGCCGGTCCCGGTTGCCGACTGCCCAATAACGTCTTTTCCCTGCAGGACCGGGGGAATCACCCGCTGCTGCACTCCCGTCGGAGCGGTAATACCGGCTTGCTTCAATCCTGCCACCAGCGACGCCGTGATTCCCAATTGTTCAAAAGATTGATTCATAGTCCTTCTCCCTCAAAATAGATTCAATATTTCTTTATTCTAAAGCAGCCTCTTTCATTATACCCTATTTTGTGCCGTTCATAACGAAAACTGCATTTTCCCGTGTCCTTTGTGTCTTCGCGGTTATCGTTCCCCAGGCGGGGATGCAGGGCTTTGAAACCACGAAGGCGCAAAGAGCGCAAAGGGGTTATGGTTTTTATTCTATTTTCCCTTCTTTTTCCGTGTCCTTTGTGCCTTCGCGGTTATCGTTCCCCATTTTGTTCTGCTTGCGGTACGATAGCGGCATAGCCTATCTTATATTAGCGCAAACTGATATAATGATGGGTACTATCCGATAATGAAAAGAAGAGGTGTATTCAATGTCGTCAGACTTCACCGCGCTGGGTATCCGGCGTGAAATAAATGACTCCTTACGGGACAGCGGCATCACCAGCCCTACCCCCGTCCAGCTTCAGGCCATTCCGCTGCTGATGGCAGGAAAAGATCTGATTGCCCAGTCCCAAACCGGTACCGGAAAAACCCTTGCCTTTCTGCTGCCTATTTTGGAAAAAATCAAAATAAGCGCTCCTTACGTCCAAGCATTAATTGTAACACCGACTAGGGAACTGGCTCGGCAAATAACAAAAGAAACAACGAAACTGGCCCAACCCATGGGCATCAATGTTCTCTCCGCCTACGGCGGTGAGGCGGTTGAGCAGCAAATCAGAAAACTAAAAGGCAATCCCCACATTGTAATCGGCACACCGGGCCGGCTGCTGGATCATGCCCGGCGCAAAACCCTGCAGCTGTCCGGCGTGTCAACACTGGTCATTGACGAAGCCGATCAAATGCTGCATATGGGTTTTTTAGAAGACATGGAAGAAATCATCGCCCAAACCTCCGGCAAACGGCAAACAATGTTGTTCTCAGCCACCATGCCTGCCAAAATCCGGGCCCTCGCCTCTCAATATATGAAGCAGCCGGTCAACATCAGCATCGAAAGTTCGCATGTGACATTGGACGAAATCAAGCAAATCACCGTGGAGCTTGCCGAAGCCGACAAACTTGACAAGCTTTGCGGCATGATTGATCGCTATCAGCCCTATTTAGCCATTGTATTCTGTCATACCCGCGAACGGGTCATCTCCGTCAATACTGCTCTCAGCCAACGGGGATATGCTTCCGATGAACTCCACGGCGAGCTGACTCAGGCCAAGCGGACACAAGTCATGCGGCGCTTCAGCAGCGCCAAGCTGCAGATATTGGTAGCCACCGATATCGCCGCCCGGGGACTGGATATTGAAGGCGTCACCCATGTATTTAATTATGACATTCCCCATGATGCCGAAAGCTATATCCACCGCATCGGTCGAACCGGTCGGGCCGGAGAAACCGGCACGGCGGTTACCTTTGTTACCCCGGCGGAACATCTTTATCTGCGGCTGATCGAGCAGGCTATCCGCGCGCCCATTGAAAAGCAGAAAGCAAACGGACAAACGGTTATTAAGAAAGCGAGCACGGCCTACAAACGCAAGGCTGGCGATACTGTAAGGCCGGATAAAAAAAATGATTTCACACCTACCGGTAAAAAGCCGCCAAAAAAAACCGTCAGCCACAGCGGCAGCAATCTGCGAAGCCGCCGCAAGCTCAAGACGGCTGGAGAAAATGTCGCTAAAAAGTCCTATGGTGCTAAAAGAAAGGCAGCCCGGCATTAAGGCTGCGGAGTTGATTTGGCGCATAGCGCATGGCCCATGGCGCATAGCTCATAGCACTTGGCAATTGGAACTTGGAACTTGGAATTGAGAAAAAAATCTGAAGGACTGCAAGCCTTGGGCCGAGAATTAGCCATAAGCGGAGGTTAAGCGATGGCGGCGGAGCGTTGGTTAATCCCCGGATCAGGGCGGTGCCGCTTTCTAGATGCTTACATTTAACACATAGCTCACCATATCAAAAGGCTCACAAGCTTCTGTATCAGAGACTTGTGAACCTTTTATTATTGGGCTGCCGGCTGCGGGGGGATGGCCGGCTTTCCCTGATTATCGTTATAGGTTGCCCTGCAGGCCGGATATTTCGTGCAGCCCCAAAACGCGCCGTTGATGCCTTTTCTCAGTTTTAAAGCTCCCTTGCGGCACTTGGGACAAACATATTCCGGCTGCTGGGGCTTGCCATTCATATCATTATAGGCCGCTCTGCATTCCGGATAGCCGGAGCAGCCCCAGAACTTGCCGTTTTTGCCGTTTCGCAGCTGGAGCACTCCTTTACCGCACTGGGGACAAGGATACTCTCCTTTCAGGGGAATACTTGCCTGCTTCGCCTTAGCGCACAAATCGACGGTAAAATCGACCTGCTGTCTAAGAAAAGCTTCCAGGCTCTCACTGCCGTCAACCATACGGTGCAGAATGTCTTCCCACAGAGCTGTAAAATCCGGATAAGTCATTTCATCCGGCAGAGCGTCAATTAATAAATATGCCCAATCGGTCGGCACAAGATATTTCTTCTTCTTTTCCTCTTTTAAAAAGCCTCTCTGAATCAGTTCCTTGATAATCGTCGCCCGGGTCGCTTCCGTGCCAATACCGGACACATCCTTCAACTGCTTTTTAAGTTCCGGATTTTTTACATATTTATGAATCTCTTTCATCGCGGCCAGCAGGGTGGACGCCGTGAACCGGGTTGGCGGCCTGGTCGCCTTTTTGTCAGCCGAAACGCGAGTACAGTCTGCTTCATCACCCTGTTCCATCGCCGGCAGCGTTCCGCTGTCTTCCTCTTTTTTCTCGTCGTCTTCCATGCCGTACACGGTCTTCCAGCCGGATTCGATGATGATTCGCCCGCTGGCCGCAAAAATCTCCCCGGCGTGTTCTACTTCCACCTTCGTCTGATTATAGACATGCACCGGATAAAATTGGGCAATATAGGCCTGAGCAATCAAACAGTAAACCTTTTTTTCCACCTCCTGCAAGGCGGAAAAATTGCATTTTCCCGTTGTAGGAATGATGGCATGATGGGCGGTAATCTTCTTATCATTCCAGGCCCGGCTTTTGATTTTAGGATCGGCTCCCTTTGACCACTCTGCCAGCTGAGGCTGGCTGCTGCCGGACAAATTCTCCAGAATTGCGGTACCGTCATCATGCTGTGACTCCGGCAGAAAATCGCAATCCGACCGGGGATAGGTAGTCAGCTTTTTCTCATACAGCTTTTGCGCCGTATCCAAAATCGTCTGGGGATCATAGCCGAATTTTTTTCCGGCCATGACCTGCAGTACGGACAATGACAGCGGCAGCCGCTGGGTTTCTTTCTTCTCCGTTGTTACACAAAGGGTGATCTTCGCCTTTTCCTTCGTTGTCTCAATTTTCTCCAGCAAAGACTGAGCAACCGCCTGATCCACCAGACGCCCTTCGTTGTCCCGGCCCGGCTGCTCCGCCTGCGGTTTCCAGTGGGCGGTAAACAAACCGTTCTCATGCTGAAAATCGGCTTTAAGCGTGAAATAATCAAGCGGAACAAAATTTTCCAGTTCCCGCTCCCGCCGCACCACCAAAGCCAAAGTCGGCGTCTTCACCCGCCCTACGGGAAGCGTCGTCCGGTGGCCGGCCCTCTGGGCGGCCAAAGTATACGCCCGGGACAAGTTCATACCAATCAGCCAGTCGGCTCTGGCTCGGGCAAGGGCCGACTGCTGCAGCGGATAAAAGTCCTGATTATCCCGCAGATTGGCAATGGCCTGCTTGATGCTTTTTTCATCCAGGGCGTTTAGCAGAATGCGGCGAACCGGCTTTTCATTGTGGACATATTCTAAAATTTCATCAATCAATAACTGTCCTTCCCGGTCCGGGTCGCCGGCATGAACAATCTCCGCCGCCTCGCCTATCAGCTTTTGAATAATGCTAAATTGTTTTTTACAGGAATCGGCTACCAGAAGCTTCCACGTTTCCGGAATAATCGGCAAGTCTTCCATGCGCCATTTTTCATATTTCTCATCATATTCACGAGGCTCGGCCTGCCGGAGAACATGACCGAATCCCCAGGTAATTACGTCGCCGCCGGCCACAATATATCCGTCTTTACGGCTTACCGTTCCAGGCAGGCACTTGGCAATTTCAGCCGCCATGCTGGGTTTTTCAGCAATATACAGTCGCACGTTCGCACTCCTTAAAAAAATTAAAATTCCAGTATAGCCACTCAATACTCAATCGTAGCTTGATCGATAAACTTCACACCCGGGACTTGCCGCAAATCGGCTAACAGCTGAAACATTGCCTTGTCTTTTTGTTTGGCTTCTATCATCACATCAAAATCGGCGCCAAATGGCTTAGCCTTATGTAAAAAAGCAACAAATTCTTCCGCATGAATATAGTCCGCATGGCTGCGGAAACTGCCGGCACTTTTGGAACTTGAGACATGAATTTTAGGCATCATATCCCGCCAAGTAGCAAAAATCTCCGGCAACATTTCTTCAAGAGTTTCCCCTGTATTATAACAGGAATGATGATGCACATCCAGCACCATCGGCCTGCCAAGCTGTCGGCAAAGTCCAAGGACATCGGCGGCCGAATAGGATTTATCATCGTTTTCCAGCATTAAACGATTTTGCATTTCCGGGGACAATCCACTGAAACTTTCTTTGAATCTTTCCAAAGCCAGCTCTTTGTTTTGATATACTCCGCCGACATGGATCACCAGTTTCGCCTCAGCCCCTAACCCCATGGCATCAAATATTCCGGCGTGATATGCCAAATCGCCTTTTGCTGCCTCAACCACTTTAGGCTCAGGACTATTCAGCACCGTAAAATGGTCGGGATGAGAGCTGACCCGCATGCCATGCTCACGGACGAACTCACCGATCTCCGCCAATTCTGTTTGAAATTCTTCCCGGTAATTCCAGCCGCTGACACTGGGATGGGTAGCCAGAGGAATCAGCTTCGAAGTAAACCGGAATACATGAATATCATGAGCCGCATTATAACGAAGAACCCTCATCTGAGTGGTTAAATTTTCACGAACAATGCGGCGTAAACGAGTAAGCCGGTCTTGCTGTTCCGATATTTTACTAAGGCCAGCTACCGTCATCGTCTTGTTCGGTGAACCCTGAAGTATGTTAAGAGCCATGGCGACATAGCCAAAGCGAATCATCATTGTTGACACCACCCTGTTTGCCAAAAACGTTTCGGTTCAAATCGTTCTTTTATTGTAAGTGTCGTCAATTTACGCTACAATAACAGTATTAGATCATCTGGGAAAGGTTGTGATTCCTCTGACTGATGAAAATATCCGGAAATTTTACCAAGCTCTGGGTTTTGAAGAAACCGAGCAAGAGGATGGCTCTGCCGAACTGTTCTTCGTATTCAGCGAAGCGGGAAATTATGCCCTGATTACGGATGAAGCCGGAAACATGCCGGAAAACTTACAGCAGACGATTATTTTTGCCTGCTATACACCGGACAACGCCTTCTTATGGAGCACCGGCTTTAAAAATTCCCTGCAGTTCCAGGAGGTCTGGTCTTCCGGTCAAACCTTGACGGAAAAACACGATGCAGTATTAAAACATCGGGACAGCAGCGGTTATTATAACCCATCAGTTTGAGACAACAAAGGGACAGCAGCAATCATGACTGTGAAACACAGTCATGATTGTTTTACTTCCGCCGGTTTTAACTGCCTGATTTGATTCCATACCAGGATTCCGGTAAGAATAGCCGCACCTAAATCGGCAAGGGGAGATGCCAGCCAGATCCCCGTCACACCCCAAAAGCGGGGCAGAATCAATACCAGCGGAATTAATAAAATGACTTGCCGGGACATACTTAACAGCAATGAATGATACGGCTTGCCGATAGCCTGAAACAGCACGGAGCCCACGATCTGAAACCCAACCACCGGCAGCATGCATAGCGATAGTCTCAGTCCCTTGGCCCCAATAACAATCAGTTCCGGCTCATTATTAAACAGCCGCACGATATACGTGTCAAAAAGTTCAACAAGGAGAAAGCCGGATACCGAGATCACCGTGGCAGCCATCATTCCCTTGTTCAGCGTTTCAATGACCCGGCTGTAATTTCTTGCTCCATAATTATAACCAATAATAGGCTGAACCCCCTGGTTAATGCCGAAAATCGGCATTAACATCAGCAAGGATATCCGGTTGACAATTCCCATAGCCGCAACCGCCAGCTGTCCGCCGTAAATCTGCAGAGAAAAATTCAGTAACCCGGTTACCACACTGGCGGCAAGCTGCATGCAAAAAACCGAAGAACCCATAGCCAGAATTTTAGGAATAATGAGTTTACTTAATCTTATATTGCATAGCCGCAGCTTGAGAAAACTATTTTCCCCCCGAAAATGCCGCAGCACCAACAGCGCGGACACAGCCTGGGAAATCACCGTTGCCAGCGCCGAGCCTTTAATTCCCAGCCCCAGAATAAAAATAAACAGCGGGTTTAACAGTGTATTAAGCACAGCCGAAATAATCATCGTCTGCATGGCAATTCGGGGATGTCCCTCGGCTCGTATGACATTATTCAGTCCGAAACCCAGGAACATAAAAATGTTCCCCAGCAAAATAACATGGGTAAAATCCCGGGCGTAAGGCAGGACCGCCGCTTCGGCGCCCAGATTAGCCAGAATCGGCTCTAAAAACAACTCAAATCCCGTGGTCAGCACAAGGGACGAAACCATCCCCAGCAGCAAGGCAGTCCCCAGAATCTTCTCCGCTTCCTGAATTTTATGCTCCCCCATGCGAATTGAAATGAGAGTCGTTGCCCCAACGCCTATCAGCATGCTGAAAGCCATTAAAATAATCATAACCGGAAAGGCGACGGTCACGGCGGCCAGTCCGATGGCGCCGACGCCGTGACCGACGAAGATACTGTCCACGATATTATACAGTCCGTTAACCATCATGCCGGTAATTGCCGGTAAGGAAAAATCCCAAAGCAGCCGGCCTATCTTTTTTTCGCCCATCTCATGCGGATTATGCAAAATGATTCTCCTATCTCACGCTATGATTCTCCTTATTAGATTGGCTGATTCGGCTGACAGCTATACAAAACCCTACTGACAATACTTGCAAATGACCGCTTTTATGGCGCCGTAATCAACTTCTTCCGGCAGCGCCTCCTTTAGCGGCTTTAATTTTGCCGCCCCCAGCTCCCTGATCTTGGCAAGGATCAGTTTTTCATACTGCTGGGGGATCAGCGGCGACCAATCAATGGCCAACCCTTCCTGATGGCAGCGCAGCAAATGTTCTTGGATCGTCAACGGCTTCAGCTTGCGCTGAGCGGCAATTTCCGCTAACGATCGGCCTTCCTGATACAGGCGGTAAGTAACCAGATGGCTGGGAGTTTTCTCTTCCGGCGGGACTGATGACGCGGCTGCGGCCGGTGAAGCAGACAGCTGAACCTGATGAGCGGCCGCATACTGTCGAATCACCGTCAGAAAGGCAGCGCCATAACGCTCCAGCTTCATTTCACCGACACCCCTGACGAGCCGCAATGCCTGCTCGTCTGCCGGATAACACTGGCTCATCTCTTTTAGGGTGCTGTCGGCAAACACCATATAAGGCGGTACCTTGTCCCGGTCGGCAATCTCCTTGCGCAGCACCCGCAGCAGTTCAAATAAAGAATTGTCGGCGGCTGACTGCTGGGGCCGTTTCGCTACCTTCTGCCATACCCTGGCATTGCCTTTCAGCACCGTGATTCCCGTTCCCGTCATTTTGACGACCGGATATTCACTGTCCGTAAGGCGCAGATAATCAGTGGCAACCAGCCGGTTGATCAAATCTTTGATTTCCTGCAGGGAATAACTATTTAACCGGCCATAGTCTGGCAGCAAATCAAATTTCTGCTGCAGCACCTTCTTGTTCTTTGATCCCTTCAGCACCTCGGCAATCAAAGAAATGCCGAAGCGCTGATTCATCTGCAAGACACAGGAAAATACCTGCCGGGCCGCCTGGGTAATATCGGTGACTTCCCCGTCATCCTTGCAGTTGCCGCAGTTGCCGCATTGGTCGTAGGCGGTTTTTTCGCCAAAATAATTCAGTATATAGCAGCGCAGACAATTGGGTGTATGGCAGTAATCCACCATGGCCTGAAGTTTATTAAACTCGTTGGCCTTTCGTTCACTGTCCTGCACGGTTTGCTCAATAAAAAATTTCTGCAGCATCACATCCTGGGAGCCAAACAGCAAAATGCATTCACTGGGTTCCCCATCCCGTCCGGCCCTGCCGGCCTCCTGATAATAAGACTCCATGTTTTTCGGCATATTGTGGTGAATGACATAACGGACATCAGATTTATCAATCCCCATACCAAAAGCATTGGTAGCCACCATAATCGCCACGTCGTCCCGGATAAAAGCTTCCTGGCTTTGCCGCCGCTCATTTTCGCCTAGTCCGGCATGATATTTTCCTACAGCGTAGCCTCTTTTTTGCAGCAGAGTGTAAAGCTGATCCACCTCTTTGCGGGTAGCGGCATAAATTATGCCTGAACGGTTTTTATTGGCGGCGGCGAACTTCAAAATAAATTCCTGTTTATTCTCGCCGCGAATCACGGTAAAGGACAAGTTTGGCCGGTCCAGGCCGGTAAAATAGGCTGCCGGCCGGTCCAATGTCAAGAGTTCAATAATATCCTGCTTGACATTTTCCGTCGCCGTGGCCGTAAAAGCGCCAATGACCGGCCGGTTTGGCAAACTGGCGATAAACGGGGCAATGGCGCGATAGCTGGGACGAAAATCATGACCCCACTGAGAGACGCAATGAGCTTCATCAATGGCCAGCAGCGATATTTTCAAGCTTTGAACCGCCGTTTGAAAATTACCGGATCCAAGCCGCTCCGGTGCGATATACAGCAGTTTATAGCGGTTATTCCGGGCGTGATAAATCCGTTCATTCACTTCCGCCGCCGTAAGGGAACTGTTAATAAACGCTGCCGGAATTCCCAGACTGCGAAGGGAATCCACCTGATCCTTCATCAGTGAAATCAGCGGTGAAATCACCAGTGTCACTCCCGGCAGCAGCAAAGCCGGTATTTGAAAACACAGCGACTTGCCGGCGCCGGTAGGCATAACGGCCACCGTATCCCTGCCCCCTAGCAGGCTATTGATAATTTCGGCTTGTCCGGGACGAAAATCCCGATAACCATAATATTTTTGTAATATCTCCCTGGCCTTTTGCAGCATTCTATACTCCCCCAAGCGATATTGATCCCTCTGTTCTTTACCGGTCAAATACCTGACGAAGTTGCTCACAAACAAATTCCTGCGCCTGCTTCGCTTCTTCCAGCAGCCCGGTCATATTAATGAAACCATGCATCACTCCGTCATAATGCCGATGGCAGACAGCAACTCCCGCCGCCCGAAGGCGCCGAACATACAATTCGTCCTCAGCCCGCAGCGGATCATTTTCAGCGGTAATCATGCAAACTGACGGCAGTCCGGACAGGTCGGGAGCCAGGACCGGCGATGCCAGCGGATTGACCGCATCGCTGCTGTCTTTTAAATAACAGTCATTAAACCATTTCAGCGTTCCCGGATCAATGACGCAATCCCCGTTAGCTTCCACTTTGCCTGCCGGATCGGAAGCCAGATCCAGTCCCGGATAAATCAGCATTTGATACAGCAGGGAAAGTTCGCCCCGTTCCCTGGCCAGCAGGCATATCGCCGCGCTTAAATTACCGCCGGAACTTTCTCCGCCAACAGCCAGCCTGCCGGATTGGATATGCAGTGCCCCGGCATGATCCTGTACCCATTTCGCCACTTCATAGCATTCTTCTACCGGTTCCGGAAACTTATGCTCCGGTGCCAGGCCATAATCTACCGAAAACACCATACAGTTTACATCATGGGTTATCTTTTTGCAAAACCCGTCATAATGCTCCACACTGCCGACAACAAACCCGCCGCCGTGCAAAAAAATAAAAGCGGGATACGGTCCTTCTCCCGCCGGACTGTAAATACGAACCGGCGTATCCCGGCCTGCCGTTTTCACAGTACAATTCCGGACCGATCCTATAGGAATATCCACTTTTTTTATCGTAGCCGCCAATTGATAAAAAGTCTGTCGCGCCTTTTCTACCCCCATAAGCTGAAACAGCGGCATACTGATTTTAAACCGCCGGTTATGCTTCAAACTTGTTGTCATCTTCCCGCCTCCAGTCAGCCAAAAACTAAGTTCTTACAAACTTCCCCACGTTTCTCCGATATCCTGCCATATCCTTTTGGCAAAAATAAAACCGGTCCCCTTTTAAATAAGGCAGGCCGGTTTCTCCGATTTAACAGTCGTAGTATTTAAACAACGCCTGGGTGCCGCTGTTTTCCTCCCCCTGAGCGGCCAGCTGGCGATAAAGCTTCATCGCCAGATCCAATGCCGGAGTTTTCAATCCCATTTCCTGAGCTGCCTCAATGGCAATTCCCATATCCTTAATGAAATGCTTAATATAGAATCCCGGTTCAAAGTTTCCGGCCAGCATCCGGGGCGCCAGATTGCTCAGGGACCAGCTGCCGGCAGCGCCGGTTTCAATCGTTTTCAGCACATTGGCAGGATCAAGACCGGATTTCTTGGCATAGGCGATGGCTTCGCACACGCCCATCATATTGCCGGCAATAGCAATTTGATTCGACATTTTAGTATGCTGCCCGGCACCGGCATCTCCCTGCAGAACGATATTCTGCCCCATCAGCTGCAAAATAGGCAGTACAGCCGCAAAATCGGTCTGATCGCCCCCCACCATAATGGCCAGCTTGCCTTCCCTGGCGCCGACATCACCGCCGGAAACCGGAGCGTCAAGGGCATGGAGTTTTTTCCCTGTTGCAGCCTGATAAATCTTCACCGCCAGCTTGGGCGATGAAGTCGTCATATCCAGAAGATAGCTGTCCTCCCGGGCATTGTCCAAAACTCCGTTCTTGCCAAAATAGATTTCCTCCACATCCCGGGGATAGCCCACCATGCTGATAATCACATTGGCCCTGGCAGCCAAATCCGCTACCTTTTCCGCCCACTCAGCCCCCTGGCTGAGCAGACTTTCCGCCTTGGCTTTCGTCCGGTTGTAAACAACTACTTTATACCCGGCCTTCAGCAAATGCTCGGCCATACTTTTGCCCATGACACCGATACCGATAAATCCTATGACCGTGTTTTCCGTTGTTATTTTCAATTTATTCCCCCGCTTTCTATTTGTCTAATTTGCCTTTAGGCGGAACATTTTATAATCCGTTTGATAAGATCCATTTTTAATTTCGTCTGCTTTTCAAATGTTCCCTGATGGGCCTCCGCGTCTTTTCCCAATTCATAGCACGTGGAATTATTCACGCCTACCAGCAGCCCCGGCAAACCGATTTTCTTAAAATCCTGATAATGTTTGTCAATAAATTCCTCGCAGCAAGTGCCAAAAAAAATACGTTTTCCGGCTGCCTTCATCGCCCGCAGAGCATCCTCCAGCATTTCATAGTTCTGAATTGTCAGCGGCTGCAGCCGGTTCTGTTCGGCCAGCCGGTATCCGTCCCCCACATCACAACGGCCGCAGCAGCCGCAGCCCTCGATAAAGCGAAACTTGCAATCCGGCTGTTTGGCACAATAGGGCAGTAAAAAAGTAAGCGGCCTTGTTTGCAAAAGCTCCGGTAAGGTGTTTGGCTTCAGCCCGCCCACGCAATACAGATCACTGACCTCCTGAGGGCTGGCGCCAATACCAGTAAACTTTTTTTTGCTCAAAGCTTCTCTGATCGTATCCCTGAAATTTTCCACAGTAAAACCTGTAATACGAACAAAAGCTAACTCAGCGGCGACAACCGGATCAACCGATTCTTCATTGGCCGGTAAACCGGCCAATTTTTTTGTCAGTCGGGTGACGGCGGAACCGGGATACAGGTAAAAATCGCCGGTTATCCGGGCAGACTCAATACGCTGCCCGGTATCATCCAAAACCAGCGCGGCCGTCAGCTCTCTGCCTTGGCACCGCAAGCGGGAACATAGCCTGTACTTGCTACTATCCCGGTCGCAAACCGGATTTTCCCCGCACCAGTCGAACGGAGACAAATATGCCGGTTCTTCTCTCTGCCTGCACCGGTAAAAGGAAACGCCAAACCTCTTGGTTACAGCCTCCGCCAGAACTTGTCTGACCTGGTGAGCCGAAACGATTCCTTTATACTCCCGTGCCAGGGATGTATGTCTGGTTTTGAAGGCTTCTTCTGCCTTCTGCGTTAGTTTTTCCGTCGGAATCCGCAGCACCCGCAGCAAAACACCCGCATCCAGTTCCAGGGGAATATACCCTTCCCACAGCATACTGCCGGCAGTCTCCAAGCAGTGAATGCGACAAAGCAGCCTGCCGGCAAGCCGTATTTCACCCGGCTCATGATAGCTTGCAGCAAGTCCCAGTTTCCGGAGTCCTTCTGCTGCGGCATCGCCGGCCATACGGGTAAGTTCTTCAGACGGATAGGCCGGTAAATCATTTTTTGCCGCTATGATTTCCCAGGCCAGTGTATTCCGGTCCACATAAGCAACGCCGCCGCCAGTGAGCCGGCGTACTACCTGAATACCCTGCTCCCGGCAATAATTGCCTCTTACTTCTCGCTCCACGTCCTGATATTGTCCCACTAAAACATAACTGGAATCGAAACGGAAGAAACGCAGTGAGCCCCCAGTATGTTCTAGCGCCGAAGTATTCAGTATCGTCTTTGCCAAAGCGCTGTTCTCAGCCGCCGAGCGGCAGCCGCTATTGATTAACCGCCAATCCACCTGCAATAACCCCTTTCACCGCGACATCCAGCTTTTACTAGCATATATATTCCTGCTTCCTGCCAAGCAAGCGAAAAAGTCTCCCTTTTATAGTCCGGAATAGCCTAGCGACCGGGATATTTCCCGGGTGCTGTCCAACAGCGGGCCGGCGACCTCGTTTTCAATATACTCCCGGGAGAAGCGGGAAGCCAAACCGGAAACACTGATTGCTGCCACAACCTGCCCGGCGTTGTCATATATCGGCGCTCCCACACAGCGGCCGTCAATTTCACTTTCACATTCATCCAGAGCATAGCCGCATTTACGGACATGAGCCATTTCCCGGACAAACTCATCCGGAGTAAGCAATGTCTGCTCCGTCCTTTTCTCCATATCCTGACCGGCAAGAATCTCCCGGATTTTACTATCTTTATGCTGAATCAAAAGCGCTTTCCCCAGCGCCGTACAGTGCACCGAATTCGTAGTACCCAGTTTGGCCGCCAGCCGCAGAGCATGCGGGCTTTCCACCGTATCTACATAAAGTACCCGGTTTTTCTCCAAAATCGCCAGATGCACCGTTTCCCTGGTAACTTGATTGAGAGCCGTCAAATATTTTCGGGCCAAATGCTTAATCTCAAAATTTTGTTCGGCTCGCTGGCTCATCATCAGCAATTGGAGCCCAAGACGATAATTCCCATTACTGTCACAGCGAACGTAATCTCTATTTTCCAAATTATTAAGCAGCCGGTAAACAGTGGATTTCGGTAAGCCGGTTATGTTCGTAATCGTTTTCAAACTGATCGGCGCAACGCTATTCCCGATTACCTCCAAAATATCAAAAGTTCTCTGCAGGGACTGCACTGCCAAGCTTTGAGTCAACTGAATCATCCTCCACTAACTATCCCTTTATTGATAACTTCTGTCGAGCGATTCAAATATCCTTTCGAGTCTGCAAATATTCTTCCAGCTGCTTCTTGGTAGGGTAGCCCTCCACATCTCCCCGGACTTTTACGGCCAGAGACCCTATCGCATTTCCCCGGATAACCGCTTCCTTGAGTGATATATTCTCTAATAAACCGGAAAGAACGCCAACGGCAAACCCGTCGCCCGCCCCGACAGTATCCACTACCCGTTTGACCGGAAAACCTTTCTCATAGCCCCTGGCGCTGTTCCCATTATCGCCGGCACAAGAATAATGCGCTCCCCGCGAACCGTCCTTCATAACGACGTATTGTACACCCAGCTTATGAAAAATATCGGCAACAGACTCAAACGCTGTGGTTCCCGCCATAATTTCCGCTTCGATACTGCCCGGCAATATTAAATCGGACAGAGCCGCTATTTGCATCAGTGTTTCTCTGGCCTGTTCCCTTGTCCATAACTGCAATCGTATATTAGGATCAAAGGACACCATCAGCCCCTTCCGCTTGGCCAGTTTGATCGCCTGCAAAACCGTTTCCAGGCAGTTGGGGCTTAAGGCCGGAAAAATTCCCGTGATGTGCAGCAGCTTTGCCTGAAAAAAATAATTTTCATTCAGGATATCCGGCTTAATATGACTGGCGGCCGATCCTTTCCGGTAATAGTATACTTTGGGATCGCCGATTTCATTTAATTCTTTCACCAACAAACCTGTTGGATACTCGGCGGAGAAGGCCACCTGGCTCGTATCCACGCCTTCGCCTCTGATCGTGTTGCGGATGTAAGTACCAAAAGGATCGTCACCCAGAGCGCTGATCCAGCCCGCTTCATGCCCCAATCGGGCCAGCCCGATGGCTACATTGGAATCGGCTCCGGCAATTTTGCGGGTATAGCTGGTCACAAACTGCAGCGAATCGCTCTGATCCGCTACCATCATCACCATACTTTCACCAATCGTTATTACTTCCGGCATATAGCTCCCACCTCTCACACTGACTTTGCCAGCATTACATCGCCTATTCTTACCCGGCTTATGCGAACTGCGCCTCCTATCCCAAATAGAAGACGCAGCCTTTTCCCCTTGCTAGAGCTTATCGTGCCAGCCAGCCGCCGTCCACCGCCAGCGTATAGCCGTTTACATAGTCGGAAGCCTGAGAGGCAAGAAAGACTACCGGGCCGCCCAAATCTTCCGGTGTTCCCCAGCGTCCGGCCGGTATTCTTTCCAAAATTTCCGCGCTGCGGACAGCATCGGCTCTGAGGGGCGCGGTATTGTCGGTTGCCATATAGCCGGGCGCAATGCCGTTTACATTGATATTGTACTTCGCCCATTCATTGGCCAGTAACCGGGTAACTCCCATAACGCCGCTCTTGCTGGCCGTATAGGAAGGCACTCGTATGCCACCCTGAAAGGATAACATAGAAGCGATATTAATTATTTTACCGCCCTTGCCTTGTTTGATAAATTGCCTGGCAGCTGCCTGACTGAAGAAAAAGACGGTCTTAATATTGATGTTCATGACATCATCCCAGTCTTTTTCCGAAAACTCAACAGCGTCCTGCCGCCGGATGATTCCGGCGTTATTCACCAATATGTCAACATGACCGAATTCAGCAACTGTCCGGCTAACGATTCCCTGAATCGGTTCAATGCTCAACAAATCAGCTTCAATTCCCAAAAACCTGCGTCCGGTTTCCAGTACCTTATTTTTCGTTTCTGCTGACGTTCTTCTCCCGACGCCCACGATATCGGCGCCGGCTGTCGCCAGAGCGACTGCCATTCCCTGTCCGAGACCGGCAGTCGCCCCGGTCACAATTGCCACTTTCCCCGTTAAGTCAAACATCGCGTTCTCCCCCGTCTTTTTAAATCGTTATTTAAAATGATCCCTATTATTTTAAATCCTGCATAGCCACCTGATCCATATCGTCAAAGGTCTGATTTTCCCCCGCCATACCCCAAATAAAGGTATAGTTATGCGTTCCGCCGCCGGCATGAATCGACCAACTGGGAGAAATAACCGCTTCTTCATTCCGCATCACAATATGCCGGGTCTCCTCCGGTTCCCCCATATAGTGGAAAACAACGGCATCTTTGGGGACATTAAAATATAAATAAACTTCCATGCGGCGATCATGAGTATGACAAGGCATGGTATTCCACATATTTCCCGGCTCCAGTACCGTCATGCCCATAACCAACTGGCAGCTTTCCACTTTGCCGGGAACAATATATTGATAGATATTCCGTTCATTAGATTCGGTAATGGAGCCCAGATGTCGCGGCGTAATCCGGCTGCGTTCAATCTTCACCGTCAAATAGGAAGCGTGAGCCGGTGAACTATTAAAATAAAATTTTGCCGGTGCAGCGGCGTTACTGCTGGAAAATAGAATTTCTTTCGCTCCCATGCCCACGTATAATCCGTCGGTAGGGTTAAGAGCATACGCCCTGCCGTCTACCATAACTGTACCGGCGCCGCCGATATTGATAATACCCAGTTCTCTGCGCTCCAGAAAGTAATCCACTCCCATTCCCTGTTCCACTTCCAGAGCCAGCGGTTTCACCGGACAGGCACTGCCGGTAATCATCCGGTCTACATGACTGTATACCAGTTTCACTTCATCGGGAGCAAACAGTCCCTGAATCAGAAACCTTTCTCTCAGTTCCTCTGTCGTATACCGCTTTACGTCCTGCGGATGAACCGTATGTCTGACTTCCATGAAAATCCCCCCTTTTTTGAAATAAAATACTAGAAATAAAATTAAAATCCTTCCCCCTGCCACCGTTCCCGTTACGATAATTCACCATGCGGCACTAAATTCCAAAAATTTGTTTTCGCATATCCCGCTCATTCTTTCCTGCCCCGGAACCCCTTTTCCTGGCTGCCGCAAGCGCACTCCTGCCATAATCTGAGACAAAAGTCCCATTGGCATAGTTTGCAAATTCGGTTATAATAAATATAAAGAATTCAGCAATTAGAAATGATTGGCAAACTTATCGAAAGATAAGGACGCAAAGCCTTGGGTCTACGGAGTTTTTACTCTATGATTGCCAGGTTGCCGCGCTAACAGTGTGTTTGCAACCGGACAATCTCGTCCGGTTTTTGTTTTCCCGGTTTATTTCCCGGCAGATTGAAAAAAAGCACCAAGTAAATATGGGGCAAACTTATTGAAAGATAGGGACGCAAAGCCATGGGTCTACGGAGTTTTTACTCTATGATTGCCAGGTTGCCGCGCTAACAACAGTGTGTTTGCAACCGGACAATCGTCCGGCTTTTCGTTTTTCCGGTTTATTCCCCCGGCAGAATGAGCAAAAGGAGTTGTTGGTGATGAAAAAAATATATGAGTTAACATTATTAGTGGTTATGGCTGCTCTACTCTTCGCGTTTACCGGTTCAGCCGCAGCAAGTCCGGCAAACGCCAATGCAGTCGATAAAGTCAGCATTGATGTTTGCGGTGATGGACTTGTCCATGCTATTATTGATAAAACAAACCTGGCGGCACAGTCAAATCACAAAGATATTGTATTCTCAAGCCATAAGGCTATTATGAATGAGGTTTCCGCCGCTGCAATAAGTCCGGTTCTTAATACCAACGGGATTGTCCGGGCACAGAGTGTAACGTCTATGGACGGTATCACCTTCTTGGGTTCTAATTCCGTTGCCGCTGAAAATCCACAACCTTAATAAGAGTAAAATAAAAACAGGGGACACAGTACAAACTGCGTTCCCTGTTTTTTATTTTACCAACTGCAGGCCTAGCGGTCATTCATAATAAAAACTGCCAAAACCTGATCCGGTACTACCCCCAATTCGTTGACCGCGCTCAGTATCCCATTTGCCAGGATTAATTTATTCGCCGCTTTGTCCCCGCTTTGGATAATTTGTTTTGACGCATCCCCCAAGGGAGTAATGCGGAGCACACCGTTTAGCGCCTGAACACTAAACGAACTGGTAGTATTTCCTACCTTCATATCGAAAATAGCAGCAGGGCCGGCATCACCCTCCAACGCTGGCGGCGGGGGAGCGTTCTGCCCGCTGGGTATTACCGTCAGACTGGATTGATTGTAGCTGACATCATATAATCCTTCCGCATTGACTCCGCTGCTGTTCCTGGTAAACACCGGAATACTGATCCCCTCTTTACGCGGCGTCAAATCGCCAAAATCATCTGTCTGTTTATTGCCGTCGGCACCGACGCTCCCAAAGTTCACAGTCACAGAACCGCTGCTACCCGGCCCAAAGTTGATGGATGGACCCGTATTGCTGCTATTTCCTTGACCGGGTGAGGTGCCACCCTGATTGCCGGGGGTGGGTGATTTTCCTCCTTGGTTACCGGGGTTTGAAGCATTACCGGTGGCATCCTTTGCCGGCTGGGGCAGACCCGTTATGGACAGCGCCGTTGCATTGCCGGGATCCTGCTGAAAAACATAGTTGCCAAAATTAGCTGATAAACCGCTGCCATCAATGGCGTACTTGCCGATACTGCTAGTCGCTGTAGCCGGACTGTCGAAGCTTAGGCTTCCGCCGGTAGCGCTGCTTACGGTTTCCCCGTTTTTGAATCCTGTTACCGTACCGGTAAAACCGGGATTGGGAAGCCCTATATTCCGGGTTGCGGCATCGGCTACGTAAGTCAAAGTAGCCGGAGTAATGGTTAAAGCGCCATTCTGGTAACTTAAAGCATAGTTAGCTGCCGTTGCTCCCCCCGGAACAATGTCATAAGTTCCCACATTGCTGGCAGACCCGGCTGCGGTTCCGGCCGTCAGACCGCTCAGCACACTGGCTCCCTCTTTATTTTTAAACCCGCTGTAACTGAACGTCCAGTCCGGATTGGCATCGCCGTAAAGCCGGGTTTTGCTGTCGGCTGTAATGGTCAGCGGTGCTTTGTCGATAGTAAAAGGATTTTCGATATAAGTAATGGCGTAATTCGGATTGTTCAGTGTTCCCTGGTTAATGCCATAACTGCCGGCGTTCTCGCCGCTGACTCTCGTCAGTGCTCCGCTGAAGCTGTCGCTGTTGACCAGATTCGTCGCCGTATAGGTATACGCCGCCGGATCGCTTTCTCCGTAGGTCTTGTGCTGTCCGGCATCAACGGTTACTGTGGTCGGCCGCTGAGTAACAGTCAAATCGCCGGGAACATAGCTGATGGTATAGTTGCTGGCTGCAGCCCCGGAGCCGCTGATCGCGTACGAACCAACATTGCTGGTGGCCGTCGCCGGAGTTGCCAGGCTGAGACCGGATATTACACTATTGGAATCACTGTATTGGAATCCGTTATAGCTGGCTGTCAGCGCCGGATTGGCATCGCCGTAAATCCGGCTCTTGCTATCGGCCGTGATGGTCAGCGCCGCTTTATCGATGGTAAACGTATTTCCCACATACGTAATAGCGTAGTTCGGATTGTCCAGCGTTCCCCGGTTGATCGCGTAATGGTCGGCGTTTTCGCCGCTGTCTCTCGTCAGTGCTCCGCTGAAGCTATCGCTGTTGACCAGGTTCGTCGCCGTGTAGGTATAGGCCGTTGGATCGCTTTGCCCGTAGGTCTTGTGTTGATTGGGATCTGCCGTTATCGTGGTGGGACGCTGATCTACTGTCAATGTGCCTGAAGCATAGCTGATGAGATAGTTGCCGCTGCTGCCGCTGCTGAAGGTTTGTCCTGACGGGGTCAGTGCAGCAGTAGAGCCTGCCCCACTATGGGTATCGAGCACTTGGCTGGCGTTTACGGTCACACTGCCAACGGTATCCCCATTGACCAGCCCTAAACCTGATCCCGCTGTCCCGGTCGATGCTGCTGCCGTAAAGGCCGGATTGGTATCACCGTAATGACGGGTGATGTTGTCTGCCGTGATTACCAACGGGCGCTGACTTACGGTCAAGGTTCCGTCTACATAGCTGATGGTATAGTTGCTGGCTGCAGCCCCCGAGCCGCTGATCGCGTATGGACCCACATTGCTGGTAACCGTCGCCGGAGTTGCCAGGCTGAGACCGGTGACTACGCTGGCGGAATCCCCATTTGTCAAACCGCTGTAGCTGGCTGTCAGCGCCGGATTGGCATCGCCGTAAATCCGGGTTTTGCTGTCGGCCGTGATCGTCAGCGCCGCTTTATCGATGATAAACGGATTTCCCACATAAGTGATAGCGTAGTTCGGATTGTCCAGCGTTCCCCGGTTGATCGCGTAACTGCTGACGTTTTCGCCGCTGTCTCGCGTCAGTGCTCCGCTGAAGCTATCGCTGTTGACCAGGTTCGTCGCCGTGTAGGTATAGGCCGTCGGATCGCTTTGCCCGTAGGTCTTGTGTTGATTGGGATCCGCCGTTATCGTGGTGGGACGCTGATCCACTGTCAATGTGCCTGGAGCATAGCTGATGGTATAGTTGCCGCTGCTGCCGTTGCTGAAGGTTTGTCCTGACGGGGTCAGTACAGCGGTAGAGCCTGCCCCACTATGGGTATCGAGCACTTGGCTGGCGTTTACGGTCACACTGCCAACGGTATCCCCATTGACCAGTCCTGAACCTGATCCCGCTGTCCCGGTCAATGCTGTAGCCGTAAATGTCGGATTGGTATCGCCGTAGTGACGGGTGATATTGTCTGCTGTAATGGTCAGCGGACGCTGATTTATGGTCAAGGTTCCGTCTACATAGCTGATGGTATAGTTGTCAATTGTACCGCTGCTAAAGTGGGCTGCTGACGGAGTAATACTTGCCGTTCCCACTCCCGTGTTCAGCGCAGCGTTGACCGTATCCGTTACACTGGTTACGCTATCACCGTTAACTAAGCCGCTGCCGGAACCGACTGCTCCGGTTGCTGCCGTAAAGGCAGTAACCGTCGGGTTATTATCACCGTACAGGCGGCTGGCACCACCGGCTGTAATTGTCAGCGGACGCTTATCGACACTCAGCGTCCCATTAGTATAAGTGATGTCGTAGTTTCCAATGCTGCCGCTGCCAAACACAGCGGCTGAAGGAGTTAAACTCGTGCTTGAACCAGCTGAGGTACTCGTATCAAAGCTTGCCCCAGGGGTAATCGTTACACCTGTTACCGTATTGCCGTTCACTAGACCTCGGCTGGTTCCTGTGCCATCCAGCGCTACAGTGTACCCAAAACTGTCATTGGGATCGCCATAGTGGCGGGTTTGGCTATATGCCGTTATTGTCAACGGACGTTGATTAATTGTAAAGGGTCCGTCCACGTAGTTAATCGTATAGTTACTGGCAATCCCGCCACTGCCAAAGGTTGCTGCCGAAGATGTAACCTTGTAGGTTGAGCCGACATCTGTAGTCTTATCAACAGCTGCAGTATGGCTTGCGTCTGTCCAAATTGAATTTGTTACGCCGATTACTTTCTCGCTGCCGGCCAGCCCTGTGCCAACTCCCGGGGCTGTTACTGTAAAACCGGTTATTGTGGGGTTGGAATCTCCGTAAACCTTGCTGGAATCTGCCGCCGTAATCGTCAGCGGCCGGGCGGTAATGCTGCCGGGAGCCGTTATATAGGTGATATTATAGTTGCTGTTGCCTGAGCTGATCGCTATCAGCGGATTCATTGTCGTGGCGGTAAGAACGTCTTTGCTGTTATAGGTTTCACTATAAGTAGCGGTATCAACAACTCTCTTACTTGCCAGTGAGCCGCTGGTGATGGTCGGGACTTCGCCTTTTGTCGCAGCATTGGTTCCGTCATATACCTTGGACGCTGTGCTGGCGGTAACGGTAATGGGGCGCTTGGTGATCGCAAAATTAGCCACTGTCGAAGTGATGGTATAGTTAGCTGTGGTATCCACAAGGCTAACCGAATCCCTTACTTTAATGTTAGCCACGGAAAAAGCATAATTGTTCACCGTTTCTCCGGCAACACGACTCATAGTTCCAGTTACTTCTTCACCGGTTGCTGTATTTAGAGAAACGTAACTCAATCCGGGATCAAATTCTCCGTATACCTTTGTCGCATTGTCGGGAGTTACCGTCAACGCCCGCTTATTGATAACAAAGGCTCCGTCAGCATAGGTGATCACATAATTGCCGCTGCTGCCGCTGCTGAAGCTAGCGGCGGAAGGCGTAACGAGGTATGTCCCTATTCCGGTCTTCTCGACAATCGAATTATCCGTTGTCCCGCCGGTATGCAGTGTATTTGTCACACTGCTGATGTTGTCCGTACCTGCCATACCGCGGCTTGTTCCAACGCCATTAGCGGCAACAGTAAAGCCGCTGACAGTCGGGTTAGAGTCCCCGTAGGTTTTGCTGCTGCTGGCGGCGGTGATGGTGATCGGCCTGAGGTTTATTGCCAAAGTGCCGTCCAGATAATGGATCTCGTAGTTGCCGGCAATTCCGCCATTAGCAAAGACCGGCGCCGTGGACGCCACTGTATAGCTGCCATGATCGGTTGTATCCGTCACTTGGCTGCTATGAGTCGCTCCATCGGTATAAAAGGTATTGGTCACATCGCTGATTTTTTCTCCCCCGGCCATACTCATCATCGATTTACCGTCTACTGTCTGACCGACAGCTACCTGGCTGAACTTCCCGCTGCTGTCATAAGTCACGGTGCTGTTCGCATCGCCGTAAGTCTTGCTGCCGCTGCCGGCTTGTATCCCAATGGGCCGCGGCGTAATATCAGCGGTTGTGGTATAGGTATTGGCATTGCTGAGGCTGTAGTTGCCGGCAGCGCTTCCCCCAAGTGTCAGGCCCTGAATATAAACGGTCTTGCCGACTGCTGCATTTTTATCCACGAAGACGCCCTGGCTTGGCAAAGCAACAGTGACATTGGCTGAATCTGAGGGAACCACTCCGGTTAGCGTAGCTCCGCCGCCATAAATCACTGCCGCCGTCGTTGCGTCATACACCTTACTGGCCGCGGTAATGGTGCCGCTGGTCACGGTGATCGGCCTTTTGTAGATGGTATAGGTTCCCGGATCGACGGTGACAATGTAATTGGTACCGCCGCTTAATGTTCCATTGCCAATCCCGCTGGTATACGTACCCGCATTCGTGTATGTACCCTGGAAGGCAAGCTGCCCGGTAATGATACTGGCTGCAGTATCCGTGTTATAGAAGCTGCCGCTGGTCACTGTATAGTCCGTTCCTGCATGCCAATTTGTCGGCGCAGTTGATGTTCCGTCATATACTTTGGCGGCATCGTCGGCTTTGACAGTAATTGGCCGCTGTTTAATCGTCAAAGGAACCGTGGTACTGCCCTTGATAATATAACCCATTGGCGTAACCGTTTGATCTGTCGTCTTAACCTGATAAAGAGTATTATTATCGGCATAAGTTCCTGCATTCGTATTAATATCCGCACTGGTCTGGATGTTTTGTGTTTGTGTGATTCCCAAACTGGCCGAAGTATCACTGTCAATATATCCCGCAAAGGTAAACTGAATTGTAGGATTATCGTAGCCATAGGTACGGGTAGCAGCTGTTGGCGTCAAAAACGGCGCATAGGCATAGAGAAAGGCACGCTTTGATCCGGCCGGTGCAATCGGCAGCGGAGCAACGGAAGCCGGTGCATCGGCATTAAAGGTATAACCGTAATATTTATAATCCCGCGTCAAGTTTCCAATTACATCGGTAGCGCTTGACTGGGCGCTGTCAATACTTTTGTCGTCAATCGGGCTGTAGGAATAGACCAGCCAGCGGCCGCTGCCGGGATTTAGTGCCGGATTTTGGGCAGTTCGCCCGCTGTTATTGTAAAAATGCTTGTACAAGCCTTCCGCCGACAAATAAATGTCCGCTGCCCCGCCGGTTGTAATCTGAGCGCCGCTGGCAAGGGTAAGATCACCGCTGGTGCGAATAAGCACCGGCTGAGCGGCTGACGTATTATCATTGGCGGTATTGTCGCTGATTTGACCGTTAACCGTCAAGCATCCGGCCGCGCCAATCGTAATCCCGGTGTAAGCGGAGGATGTTCCCAAAGTATGAATCGTATTGTAAAAGGTCGTAACCTTGGACACCGAATCCGTAGTGCTATGGCTAAAGTCAATGGCACTTTGGGTGGATACGGCGGTTAAAGTTCCCACACCCGTCAAGGTTCCCGTCGAACCGTCAATCTTACCAAAGGAAGTGATATCGAGATCCTTGCCGCCCATGGTCAGAGTGCCGCTTACCGTCACGGAACCGCCGGACAGCGGACTCTCGAGAATCAGCTTGTCCGGAGAGGTAAAGGTATTCACGACAATAGGATTGGACCCGTCACTGCGGCCCACGGTAATATTGTTGAAAGTAGTGGACACCACATTGTTAAAGGTCGGCGAATCAATCTGCAGCCCGCCGCTGCCGCCGGTTCCCAGGGCAATTCGGGTGGTGGTATCCTGCGCCTGCAGGTTTAACGTTCCGGTGCCGGTAATGCTGCCGCCGTTACTGAAGTCCATAGCACTTCCGGCTAAAGTCACCGCTCCGCTGCCGCCACTAACCAAGGAGTTAGCCTTCGTCGTAATTGTGCCGGCATTGATCGTAATCGGCTGGCTGGTGACAGAATTGTCAATTCCGCCGGTTGTGCCATTGCCAATGACGACCGTTCCGCCGCTGGGTGACTGGATGGTAACCGGGTCGGTAAAGGTCACGGCATTGTCCACCGTCACTGTACCGGTACCGCTGCCATGGCCGAGATTCAGCATCGTGAAGCCGTCAGCAAAAGTCTGGGCCCCGCCGGAGAACAAGCTTCCCGGCAATTCAAGGGAATTTCCTCCGCCCCCGCCGATGCCAACCCCAGTTGCAGGTCTAAGCGGACGAACATTGAGAACGCCGCTGCCCTTCACCCGGGAAGCGGAATCCAGGCTCATTACATCCGCCGTCAGAGTAATATTGCCTGACGGGGTAGCACCGGTCATCGAAATCACGGCAGAAGAACCGGTAGTCCTTAAGGTCCCTCCGGCCTGCAGGCTGATGGCGGTGCTCACGCCATTAGTCAGATTATTGGCTCCGTTAACCGATGTAACCGGCTGGGCTACAGTCAGTGAACCGTCGCTTGCGACCACAATATCGCCGCTAGACTGAACCGCACCCGATCCGGTCTGGGCATACGTCGCGGTGATGCCTTGCGTTCCATTGACGGTGCCAACAGTTAAGTCCGCACCATTATGGAAGTTCAGCGAACCGACATTCGCTGCCAAGACACCCACAGCATTGCTGGCGGTGCCAAAATTATAGTTTACTTGCTTATTGGCCGAGCTTCCACCCAATAAGTCCAGATTAGCTGCGGTAATAACACCTTCCGCTGTCTGGTCAGCCCCGCCGGAGGCGTTCATCGTGATGGTCTGGCCGGCATCGGACAAGGAAGCATTCACATGAATCTTGCCGCCGGTGGAATTGGACGAGGTCAAGACATCCAAATCGGTATGCAGGATGAGCCCTGTATTGGTAACCGTAATATTGCCGCTGCCATCGCTGCGGCCGATGGTGACCTTGGCAAATCCTCCGGTATCCGTATTTAAAGCGCCTGTTTTATTGGTTGTCCCATCATAAAACAGGTTTTGCGGCAGATTCAAATCATAGCCGCTGTCTGTTCCCACGCCGATGGATTCCCCGGAATCAAAGGGCTGCAGGAATAAGCCATGGGTACCGGTAATGCTCTTGCCGCCGCTGTTTAAGGCAAAGGTATGCCCTGACAAGGTGATATCGCCGTTGCTGCTGCTGAGCTGGGCGCCGCTTTCGGTAGTAATCGTGCCGCCCCAGACATTGATGTTCTGGTTCGCTGCAATGGTTCCCTTGATATCCACGTTGCCGCTGGAAATAGCGGCAATAGTGATATTATCGGTGCTGGGAAATAGGGCATTATTCATGGTTACACTTTGAGCCGAATACGTCGAGCCAAAGGTGATCGAGTTGGTATAGCTGCCGGTGAATACCCGGGCGGTGCCGCTGAAGCCGGTTGTTCCTTCCGGCCGGTCCGTGCTGTTGCCGTCAAAATAGCCGTTGGGAATGAGCAAATTGGTCGCGGCGCTAGCGCCACTGATATCCCCCACCACCATGCCGGTGCTGCTGCTATAGGGATGAAGCTGCAGCGAACCGGTGCCGGTAACATGGGCCAGTGAGCCAAAATTCATGGTATTGGCCTGCAGTCGTACACTGCCGCTAGGATCTATGGTCGAGTTGGCGGCCGCATCCAAGGAAATGCCTTCCAGTGCCAAGCCACCGGCAAAATGGGCGGTATTGGTCACGGTAATATCCTGGGTACTGTTGCCGCCGATAGTATAGCCGCCGAAACCGCTGAATACCTTCTCGGCTCCGTTAAACATCTTGTCGCCAAACTGCAGGTGGTTGGCTGTTCCGGCGGTAAAGTCGGTGCCTAAATCCACCACAGTGCTGCTGGCAAAGGGACGCAGGTACAGCGTATTTCCTGTTCCTTGTATATTGGCACTGCCGGGGTTTGTGTCGCCATCCCCCAGGGTCATGACATCGGCGGTCAGCTGAACATCGCCGGAGGCTGTAATGGCGGCGCGATTCGCCGTGTCACTGGTATCAGCCGAAATCGTTCCGGCGGTTAAAGACAGAGAACTGCCGCCGGTTGTAATTATATGAGCCGTTTTGGCCAGCTGAATGGTTCCGGGAGTTGTGTTATTGGGACTCTGAATGGTGGTGGAATCGACAAACGTCACTGTGCCGTCCAAAGTAATGCTGCCGAAGCTGGCTGGTCCCGGCGTATTGCCTCGGCCAATCGTCACGGAATTAAATCCGTCTTTGACAATATTCCCGCCAAAGATAGCGCTCGCCAGTTGCAAATGAGCCGGATTCGCCGTAAAGCTGCCGATATCGATAGGCGTAGCCGCGTTAAGCGGTTGAATCGTAAGATTCCCCGTCCCTCGAACTACCGGTGTCCCGGTGGAAAAGTCCATCTTATCAGCCGTCAGGGTAATCATTCCGCCGCCGGTGCTGCTGATGGTCTGAGCCACTGTCAATGTACCGCCGGATTCTAAATTCACCGCATCAACGGAAATCGTGTTCCCGTTTGCATCATACAGCCGGTTTGCCTTTACTCCCGATGTACTGTTGACTGTTCCCGCCGTTAAACTGGTAGCGTTGGTCACTAATACCTGATTGACCGTAGCAGCTGCAATCGTGCCAATCTGATTCGCCGCGCCGGTAAAATCGTAGATGGTTTTCGGCCCATAACCGGTATCCCGGCCCAAAAGCTCCATTCCGGCTGCCGTAATCACGCCGGCAGAATTTTGAGAAGCATTGTCTCCAAGGTTCATGGTTAGGTAGTTGCTACCAGTAGCCAGTGGGCCGTTGATGAAAAGGCTGCCGCCGGCTAAAGGCGACTGGAGCAATGTTTTATCCGTAAAGGTGATTCCCGCCGCACCTACGGACAGGGAACCGCTGCCGTCACTTCGCCCGACAATAATTTGCGAAAATCCGTCTTGAAATACCCGGCTGGCGCCGCTACCGCTAAAAGCAGCCGTCGGCAGAATCAGCCCGCCGGTTCCTGATCCTAAGGCAATGGAATCCCCCGCATTTTGCGGATGAATCTCTATGGTTCCGGTGCCCCGGACGCTGCCGCCGGGTACATTGAGGGCACCGGCCTCAATGACGATCCCACCGCTGCCGGCATCCATCCCACCACCGCTGACAGTTTGGAAAGTACCGGCTTTCACCGTAATATTCTGATCGGTGGCAGCATTATTGAGATTGGCAGTCGTCGCTAAAGCAACCGTACCGCCGCTGGGCGACTGTAGCACAACCGGATCGTGAAAAGTCACAGTGCCGTCTACTGTAACGATGCCGCTGCCGGCATCTTGTCCGATGGTAATGGAGCTAAAGCCATCCTGGAACACCGGACTGCCATCAAATAAGCTGCCTGCCAGGTTCAAGCCGCTGCCGGTGGCTCCACCCACATTTACAGCTTTGCTAACAGTCAGCGGCTGCACTTGCAGCGTCCCTGTGCCGCTGACCGTCGTACCGCCGGGACTGCCGCTAAAGGCCATGCTGTCTCCGGTTAGGGTAATAGCGCCGCTGCCGGCTGCCAAGCTACTGACCCCTGTAGTCCTAAGAATTGCACCCCTCAGACCTAAAGCACCGTTGTTTGTCGAAATATGAGCCCCATTGACTGTAAGACTGCCTGCAGCCGACAAGGCCAAAGGCGCTGAAGCGACCGTCGTTTGAACCCCTTGATTAACAGTCAGACTGCCGCTGGATAAATTCACCGTTCCCCCGGCAGAGCTGCTCAAGGTAATGCCGCTGGTAGAGCCTACCGTATCAATAGCCGTCGGACCGCTGCCGCTGTAGATCAACTGTCCGGTGTTGGCCGCAAGCTTTCCTACGGAATTGGTTCCTTGCGACAAGTCGAATAATGCAGTATGATTCGGGTCGATTACTTCCAATCCACCGGTCGTGGTGATCCCGCCTGAACTGCTTGTTACCGCTCCCTGCACGGCGTTTAATGTAATATTTTTACTGCTGCTGACCTGTCCGCTGATCACAATGCTGCCGGTGGTTGCCGGAGATGAGCTGACCCCTGGCGCCTGCAAGGTAAGGTCATTCGTTAAGCTAATTGTGCCAACGGTAATGGTTCCGGCCGTGCCATCGGTTAACCCGGTGGAGTTGGAACCGCCGATAACAACGCCGATCCCCGGTTGAATCACGCTGCTAAATACGCTGCTGGCTATGTTCAAAGCCCCACTTACATTCGTCCCCACGCCGATAGACATGGACGAAGTCAATGGACGAATATTCAGGATTCCGCTGTCGCCGACGGTACCAAATTTCCCATTCAACCCCATCGTATCAGCGGTAAGAGTAATCGTCCCCGCCCCGGCGATAATCTTGGCGCCGGAGTCGGTAATCGCGATCGCTTCCTGACTGGCTGCATGGCCATGCCCCAAAGCGGTAATACTAATATTTCCACCGCCGGACTGAATGATGTTGCCGGTGCCGGTTAGGGCCACACCACGATAATATCCATTTGTAGTCTCTGTACCGTCGCCGCTGTTGCTGCCACGAAGGTTAATATAACCGCCGGTGCCTCCGGCAACACTGGTGTTTAATACAGCCCCCTGCAGTTCTAGGCCGGGAGTCTGCGGCTGAATACTGCCTGCATAGCCACCGGTCTTGCCGCTGTTGCCGCCATACAAATCAATATTTCCGCCGTTCGTCAAAATCTGACTGTCCGACTGCAGCTGAATAGTGCCGCCCCACACATTATCCGAATCAGCGTTAAAATCAACATTGAGATTGTTGCTGGTTGACGTAATCTTCACACCGCTGTTCACGATGATATTCGAGGCCGCACTTAAGCTAAGAGTTGCATCCCCTCCAGTAGCTTTTGTAATATTATCGGCAATCGTAATATTTCCTGTCTGAGTACCGCTGGTACCGGTATTGACACTGACATTGGTGCCGCCGTTCAAAGCCAGATTGATGCTCTCTGTGGTAACAACCGCACTGTCGCTCACAGCGACAAAACTGGGTTCCCCCGCAGTCCCGCTGGCAGAAGCCTTGCTCTCGGTCTCAATGATCACATCTCTGGGATCCAACAGCCACTTACCGGCCTTCCCTTTAGGCGCTGCTGCATTTACCGTACCCTGAGCGTCAAGATACTCCTTGCCCGAGGTTTCCACTAAACCGCCATTTCCACCCTGGGAACCGCCCTTGGCGGAAATACCGCCATAAAAATTGGTTGCTTCATTGGACCAGACGATGGCTTTACCGCCATCGCCTTTGTCGATAGCATCGGCTTTGATGGTGGTATCTTTGCCGATATACGCAGCTGTAGCGTTTGCTTCCGGCCCCTTGCCCTGGTAGTTGCCGCCCACAAGAGCCGTACCGCCGCCCTGGCTGCCGGATACGTCAATCTGAGCCTGACCGGACAGAGCTACTTTTTCACCCAATACCTTGACCGTACCGCCGGTTTGACCCGCTTCTTTGCCTGACGCATCCAGGGTACCGCTTGTCTCTACGACACCGGAAGT
The DNA here is from genome assembly GCA_039680175.1 of Veillonellales bacterium. Classification (NCBI taxonomy): domain Bacteria; kingdom Bacillati; phylum Bacillota; class Negativicutes; order Veillonellales; species Veillonellales bacterium. The sequence goes on from JBDKTO010000065.1 coordinate 63,752, forward strand.
ACCGCCGTCTAATATAATGGTGCCGTTTTGCTGCCGAATACTGTGAGCTTCAATCCTGCCGCTGTTATTAATAACCGAAGACAGCAGCGAACTGCTGGCCTGCCCGGTAAGGATCGCCTGACCGCCATTGGCCTGAACCGTGCCGCTGTTATTGACGGCGGCGTTGACCGCCCCTTGGTTCACCACAAGACTGACCGTCCCGTCGCCGGGAACATCCAGAAAAACCTGTCCGCCGGCAGCCATGGCTGCCGTGCCGCCGTTGGCAGTAATGCTGCCGCTGTTACTCGCCTGATTGCCGAGCAGCACGACAAAGCCTCCGTCAGCAGCTGTAATGTTTCCCTGATTGACAACCGCCCGACTCACGGCACCGGTGGAAAAATTGTTCTTGCCGCTCATAAAGTCGCTGTCGGAAATGCCTAAGGTCGAAGCCACCAGGCCCCCCACATTGACCTTGGATCCCGGAGCAAACAAGATACCGTTGGGATTCACGAGAAAGACTTTTCCGTTTGCCTGCAACTGACCGAAGATATCCGAAGCATTACTGCCGATAATCCGGTTCAGCGCCACGGAAGATGAGGAAGGCTGGTTGAAAGTTACTTTTTCATTAGCCGCAATACTGAAGTTCTGCCAGTTAATCGCGGCTTTATCCGTCGTTTGGGCAATAGTCATAGAATTTGCATTTTGTGTAATAGCGGCATTGCCGGCAGTAACCGTTCCCCCCTGGGGCATTGCCAGCGCCTCGCCTGTCGATAGAGCCACCATCAAAGCGGCTGTCACTGCTATATTTTTTAAAGGCTTCATGATGGCGTTTCTTTTTTCCTCCCGCAGTCGTCTGCGTTCCTGTCTGCGGCGATTTTTCCTTGTCATACGCATGAGTAATGGTCACCTCCTATATTAAAAATAACGAATGCCGATCAGCCACAAGCGGCCATTTTTATCCGTATCGGAAGTTGATGGCGAGCTATTGAGCTTCCAGGCATAATATGCCTTGATGGTCAGTATGCCTGGGTTGTTCCAAACGGCACCGACGCCTGCGCCCTTCAAGGTGCGTGCATTAGGCCCGGAATTGGGCCAGGTATTCTTGTTAAGAACAGCCCTGCCGATATCAATAAAACCAACGAGCTGCAACAGCTCCGCTTTTTTATCTTTCATCGGCACAGTCCAGTGCAGTTCTCCGTTAAATAGCAATGCGTTATCACCGGACGCTTCTCCCTGGGGATAGGCGCGAACACCATACGCACCACCCAGGGACATCTTCTCGGATGAATCAAGATTTTTACTGGCCAGCTGTCCGCTGAGAAAAGTCACCAGGGACAAATGTTCATTCAAATACTGATGCCGGCTGGCAGTCATATTCCACTTGCCGAAGGTCCCAGTAGTTTGGGCGGTTTTAGCATCGTTTGCCCGGGCGCTATCGCTGTCAATATGATGCTGGCCGTAACTATAAGCCAGAGAATAGGTATTATTCCCGCCGCCGCCCCAAGCATCAAAGCTGTCGCCATTGAGACTGACAACCCAGGCATGGCTTGACTTATCTGTCCCGGTACCGCCGACGCTGTCCCTCAGCTTCTTTTGAACATAACCGAATTGGCCGTATAGATTGGCTTCCCGGGAGCGATGGAATGTATATTTATAGGAAATATTGCCGGTATCGGCAATACCGCTGGCATTCAAGCTGGCATAATCCTCGCCCAGTTCATAATATAAATGGGAGTAGCCGGCCTGCAAATAACCGCCGGCAATGAAGAGCGGCTGCTGGTAAAAAATCGAGCCGCTGTTCAAACCGCTGCCGGTCGTGATGCCGTTCAGCGTGAGCTGGTCGCCATTGGCGCTGAGATTATTAACGGTCAAGTCGGTAAACAGCTGGTTCTTTCCCGTAAAGCGGTTGCCGTAGTTGTCTGCGCCAATATCACCGGATACCCCCTTGCCTTTCGGTAAAATATCAAGATACAGATTGGCGGTTCCCGGCTTCCCCCCCGGCGCCAAAGTCGCTTTGGCCTCTATACCGGCCAAATCGCCCAGCAGCCAGATGGCCCGTTCCAGACTGTCTTTTTTTATGTAAGCGCCGCTCTTTACTTCCCCCAGCTGCAGCGCCAGACTATCATCGGCAATATTGACCTGTTTGCGAAAAACGATTTTGTCATACTGCCCCACAACAACGGCAAGTTCTACAACGCCGTCCTTAATTTGCTGCGCCGGCACATAAACACCGGCCATAATATAACCGTTTTTGTGGAAAAAATTTGTGATCGAGCGCCCCAGCGACTCAATCTCAGGCAGGCTTAGCTCTTTTCCTTTTGGCTCGGGCAGCAGGTTCAGCAGCTCTTGCTCCGGAAAAATATCCTGTCCGGTAATATGAAAGCGGCTGACGGATATCCTGGCAGCCGAACCCCCTATTAGAGGCGGCCGCAATGCCTGTTCTACCTGTATCTTGGCCTCCCCCGGCGGTGGGGCCGGCTTGATATCAGACTGCTTTGTCTCCTCAAGTACGCTGCCCGCCGTCGGCCTTTCTGCCGCCCGGGCACCGGAAACAGTAGCCAGAATGAGTACAACCCCCAGGAACAATACCATTTTTTTCACACCTTGCAGCAACAATAACATCACGTCCTTCATAAATTGGTACTTATGGCAGGTCCTTCCGGACATTATCTGGATAAAATATATCCACCCCCCAAAAATCATACTCACGGCTGCCAAAAAAAAATGACTGCCGACTGTCACGTATTATTCACGTGGCAGCCTGGCAGTCATAGATTCGACATCCGTAGACCCATGGCTTTGCGTCCTCTCTTTTCAGAGACTTTGCCCTCTTCCTATTACATTTTCACTGCTTATTTACTACATTTTCCCTTTAATATTCTTCATACTTTAAAATAATCCTTCCTTTTTATCACTTTTTAAATATTTTTGTTATACGAGCACCAATGCGATAACAATCATATCTAGCTCCTCCCATCGGCTAGACAGCCAAAAGCATGTATAATTTGCAACTGGTTTGCCGCATCATTTTTGGAGCAAAAAGAACGTCCCCATGCTTCCCAAACGTTCTTTTTGCTCCTGCTATCTTTCATTTTAAACCAACAGCTTGTTTGAACCGCTTAAGCCGTTTCCGGCTCACAGGAACTTCCTGCGATTTAAAGTCATTCATTCGCAGCAGATAGGTTCCCCGGAACCAGGGCACGATTTCCCCTATTTGCTCCAGGTTCACGATATACTGGCGATGAACCCGCAGAAAAAGCGGCTCGGTCAGTACATCTTCCAGTTCTTTCATCGTCAAGGGGCATTCGAATTCTTCATCCTTGGTGCGAACAAAAACATCCTTCTCAATAACATAGACCAGCACAATGTCTTTCCGGTCCAACGGCTTAATCTTCCCCTTCGCTGTAACACAAATCCGCGTTGCTGACACTGGGTCCGGCGAAGAAATCTTTTTTGCCGTAAGATTGCGGATTTTATGCAAAACATGGCTGAGCTTATCTTCGGTTACCGGCTTGGTAATATAACCGACCGCCGGAGTGCCGAAAGCCTCAAGGGCATGCTCCTGATATGCGGTAATAAATACAATAAGCGGCGGGTTGGGCAGAGCATTTAGCTTTTTCCCAAACTCCAGTCCGGATAGCCCGGGCATCTGAATATCTAAAAAAATGATATCTGCCGGATTCTCAAGAATAAACGCAAGTGCCGCTAACGAATTGGAAAATTTGGCGCAAACATCCACATCCATGCTCTGATTTAATAAATATTCAATTTCGTCGCAGATCGGCTGCTCGTCATCGACAACAACTGCTTTATACCGCACGCGAAACCACCTCGTTACAGGGAATACGGACAATTACCCTGGTACCTTCCCCTGCTTTACTGTCAATTTGAAGTCCATAACTCTCACCATAAATGCTTTTCAGCCTGCTATTCACGTTTTTCAAGCCAATACCGTCGCTGCTGAACGCCAGTATCTGCTGCATTTTATCCGCCGTAATCCCGATACCGTTATCGGAAATACAAATCACAACGTCTTTTTCTTTCCGGCTGATGTTGATAGCTAAGACGCATTGATCCACTTTGGGAAAAAGTCCGTGCTGGATCGCATTCTCCACTAAAGGCTGAATGGACAAAGTCGGCACCAAGACAGCAAGCGCCGCTTTTTCCAGGTGAATTTCAACTGTCAGCCGACTGCCAAAGCGGCGTTTCACAATCTCAAGATAAGAATTGATTTCTTCGAGCTCATTAGCCAGAGTGATAAAATCACTTTGTTCGGCGAATCTTCGCTGCATCAAAACAGCCAGATGGTTCAGCAGACTTCGAGCCGTAGCGGGATCTGTACGGCAGAAGGACATAATGATATTGATGGTATTAAATAAAAAATGAGGATTGATCTGCGCCTGCAGCGCTCTTAATTCCGCTTTTTCCCTCATGTTTCGCTGCTGGTCCAGTTCAGCCAGTTCAAACTGGACTGACAGCAGATTCGCCAATCCGTCTGCGATCTGAATATCCACCGTGGAAATTTCATTCTCCCCGGTTCGGAACATCTTGACAGCACCGATACTCTTGCCATGAGAGGATAAGGGTGCAACGATCCCCGATTTCAGCCGATCCTTGACTGCCGAATCATTCTCAACTACGAGAGCGTTTTGCACAACTGTTTTCCCGGTAGAAAGGGCCTGCAGCGTTGCTTGTATCCCAATCGGACTCCCCACCTTATAATGATCATCCCCCAGACCAATATAGGCAAGTACTTTTTCCTGATCCGTAATTGCCACAGCATCGGTTTCTGTCAATTCGTAGATAATTTGCGCCGTTTTCGCTGCCGACTCACTGTTGAGTCCCTGTCGCGTATAGGGCAGCGTCCGGCTGGCTATTTTCAACGACAACTCCGCCGCCCTTGCCGCGTACAAGGCTTGCTCTTGTCTGATGTTCTCGATGATCACCATAAAAATGACCGCGCCGAGAATGCTTACAATCGTAGTGGGCAAGGCTATGATTCTTTCCGCTGCCCAGGCCGCTTCAAAAGGTTTGGCCAACGTCAGCACCATACCTTTTTGCACAATCTCGGAAATCAAAGCAACTGCAGCACCCGTTTTCCAGGTCAGGCAATGAAATCCGACTTTTTTTCTGACCAGTCCGGCAAAAATCCCGCCCAGTACAGTGGCCACCGCGCATATTTCCGCTGTAAAACCTCCGACGGAATAGCGGTAACAGGCACTGATCACCCCGGTAATAAAACCGACAATCGGCCCTCCCATAAACCCGCTCATAATAATGCCGACAAGTCTTGTATTGGCTAACGTTCCTTTAACCGGAACGCCGCTGTATGTCCCCACTGCGGATAATAAAGAAAAAATAAGGCTTAGTATAAGCCAATGCGGTAGTTTGGACGGATTTTCAGCACAACGTATGATAAATTTGCTTCTTCCTACCAGATAAGCAGCCAAAGCAATAAAAGACATGTTGATACTCAGGTGCAAAAATAAATCAAGGTTCATACAATCCCCTTCTGCTGTGCAATAGTTTATTATTATTCTAACACCTACCAAAGGAATATCAATAAAAAGCGCCCATTTTATTTAGCAACGGGCGCCCCCAAAATTATGATAAAACAGTTTTTAAATTGTCAACATCCAGCATTACATAATGCCCAGCCATTTCCAATAGGTTGCGCCAAAAACCAAAACAAGAATATAAGCGATAATCGTGAGGGGAATTCCTATCTTAATGAAATCCCTAACTTCAAATGTATCGGTACCGTATGCAATCATGCTTTGCGGCGAGTTGACAGGCAGAATAAAGCCGAAGCTTACTACATACTGAAGCAGCATCGTCATCCCAACTATGTTAATACCTGTCGTCTCAACCCCTTGCAGTATGGAAATAATAATAGGAATCATGGCTGCTGCCAAGGCAGTAGCACTGGCAAAACCAAGATGAACAATAATCAGGAATGCCGCCATAACCGCTAAAATAAGCAGTGAAGGCATTGTTTGCAGGCCGAAGATCTGTACAATAATTTGAGCAAGCCATGTGGCCGCTTTTGTTGAAAGCAGCGCTGACCCCAAGCTGATGCCTACCCCGAATAAAATTACAGTGCCCCACGGAATTCTCGGCTGAGCCTCTTTCCATGTCATAACCCCGATACCGGGCATGAGCAGAATCGTAATAGCAGCAATTGTAGTGGATGAAGTATCAAAGGGATGAACTATTTTTTCAGTTGCCCAGAGAAAGAGTAAAATCACTGAAATCCCCAGCAATTTCTTTTCATTTATTGTCATTGGGCCGAGTTTAGCCATTGCGTTTGCTATGGCCGCTTTGCCGCCGGCAATTTCATCGACTTCAGGCGGCATAATTTTGATAAGAACAAAGTAAAGGACAAAAGACATGACGACAGCGTAAGGAGCGGCGGCAATAAACCAATGAAGCCAAGTAATGTCTTGCCCCAGCATTTTTTCGATAAATCCCAGAGCAATCATATTTTGAGCGGCAGCCGTCTTGATCCCGACATTCCAAATTCCGGCAGCCTGAGCCGTAGCAATCATCATGACACCGGCAAATTTACTTTTCCGGTCTACACCAAAGGCTGCGATGATGCCCAAAATGATAGGAGCTATGCATGCTACACGGGCAGTCGTGCTGGGAACAAAAAAGGCAAGAATAAAACCTACCAGTATGACTCCGGCAAGTACCTGATTGGTCCTGGCACCGATCTTAGACAATACAAACAAGGCAATCCGCTGATCAAGCTGTGTTTTTGTCATGGCGGCGGCAAGAAATAAGGCGGCGGCCACGAGGGCAAGTGCTGTGTTGCTGAAGCCGCCGATTGCCATACTTAAAGCCTTTGAGGTGCCGATAAGATGCTGCGGATTGGCCGTATCCGGGGAGGTTCCCAGCAGAAAGGCCATAAGGGTCATAATAATCGCTGCACTAACCGGATAAGATACAGAATCAGTCATCCAGACAATTACAGAAAATAGCAGAATCCCCAACATGCGGTGTCCGGCGACCGGCAATCCTGCCGGTGAAGGAAGTGCAATAACAGCAAAGAGCATTAAAAAGCCGATGATCAAGCCATACCGTTTCATAAAAGGTTCTTGTACTTGAGGTTCACTTAATGCTGTCATATTTCTCATACTCTACTTCTCCTCCTTTTATAAATATTCCATAATTAGAATATAATTAATTATTTTAATTTGCTACAACATTTGCCTGAAGGGTAAAAATGGAATACTGAGAGGTAAAATAGTAAATTAAGTGAATTTTAACAATAACTCATTATAAATAGTACTCGCCTGCCGGTTGATCTTTTCCGGTGCAAATTCTTTTGCCGCCAGCCGGGCATTCGCCCCAAGGGTTCGGCGATAGACTGCATCAGAGCAGACTTTAGCGATTCCGGCAGCCAGTTCATACGGGTTCTCCCCATTTTTTACCAAATAGGCATTTTTGTCATGGGTAAAATATTCGTTCATCGGCGGGATATCGGCAGTAACAATACAGCAGCCGCTTGCCGCCGCTTCGATAAAAACCATGCCTAACCCTTCCCAGCGGCTGGGCAGGCAAAAGCAGGCACAATTTGCATACCAGTTGATCAAATCACTATTCTTAATGACCGGAAGACAAAATACCCTGTCCCGAATACCGAGAGATTCCGCCAGCTGGTAAATCGGCTGTTCATCCCCCCGGCCAATTAAAAGGCAATAATATTCCTCCGGCAGCAATTTCACGGCGGAAACTAACGTATCCCAGTTCTTTGACTCCACTTTTCTGCCGATATGCAAAATACATTTCCCTTGAGGAATTTTTGCCTCGATCTGACGCATAAAATCCGGTTTTATAACCGGATGGTCCACAAGCGAAAACTTATGAATATTAATATAGTCCGGTAAAATCCTGATTCTGGCCGGATCGACATGGGCAATCTTGACAACAGCCTCGGCTACCACCCGGGAAACACAAATAACCATGTCGGCAAACACCAGACTTGGGTGAATGAATGGTGCATACGTATCGTGTACCCCCACTGCGATGGGTACACCGGGAATACGGTTGGCTAAGGCAAAGGTAGCGGCTCCCGCCCCGCCGTATGTCCTGATTACGTCCGGAGCAATCTGCCTGATTGTCTCCCGATACTGCTCCGGCCGCAATCCGATGACCGTAAAGCCATTTGCGACTTGCACTGCCCCTAATTCATCATAGGGAGACAAAAAATAAACCTCTGCAAAAAAACCGCCGGGATTAAAATATTCAACCAAATCATCTCTGCCGACATTGGTAAAATCCCGAAAAGAATTGATTGAAAAAAATACCAGACGTTTTTCTTTCATCACTTCTGCCCCCATGCCAGATACTTTTTTCTATTGTATTCGCCTGTGATTCAAAATGGGCCTAAGAACTTATAGAAATACGCCCTTATAAAAGCAACCCGTTTGAAATACTAATAAAAAAATGACCAAACCGACTATCACTAATAGTGCCGATTGGTCATTTTTATCTTAATCACATGGAGATTCACATGGCAGAGACGATCCCTGCTGGTAAATCAAAATAGATAAGCTATACTATTCTTACTTATTTGATTGCCCAAGCAGTCATTCCCGGAATATATGTTATTAGCATCAAAACAACAAGCATTATCCCGATAAAAGGTAAAATTTCCCGGCTCAGTCCTGCCAAAGATACTTTGGATATATTGCTGGCTACATAAAGCGCCGTACCTACCGGCGGCGTTAGCAATCCAATCGTTAAATTGATAACCATCAATAAGCCGAACTGGGTGAGATTTACGCCTAACGCTTCGGCAACAGGTACTAATACCGGAACAAGCAGAATAATTGCCGGTCCGCTATCCAGAAACATTCCTACAATTAACAGCAGAATATTGATTAGAAATAAAATCATATATTTATTATCTGAAACACTCAGAATTGATTCGGTGATTTGCTGCGGAATCTGCTCACTGGCTAACAACCAGCTAAACAACGATGCCGTCGCAATTAGAAAACTGATTACCGCAGTACTATTTACGGCCGAAGAAAAAATATCTGGAAAGTCCGTCCATTTTAATTCTTTATAAATAAATTTACCGACAAATAATGCATAGACGGCTGCAACCACGCCGCCCTCAGTCGGCGTAAATAATCCCATTCGGATGCCGACAATGATGATTACCGGCATCATCAGCGCCCAAATCGAATCCTTGAAAGCAGTCCAACGTTGAATCCCGGTCATCTTAGGTTCGACGGGGTAATTCCGTTTTTTGGCAACGTAATATGAAAGAAGCATAAATCCCAGGGCAATAAGTATTCCCGGCAGGAATCCCGCCACAAATAAATCACCGATTGAGCTGCCGGAAGAAACGCCGTAAATAATCATGGCAATACTTGGAGGAATAATCAGGCCGATACTTCCTGCAGCTGCGACCAGCGCGGCTGAAAATGGCCGATGATAACCCCGTCTAACCATTTCCGGAACCATGATTGTACCAATCGCCGCTGTGTCTGCAACACCGGAACCTGATATTCCTCCCATTATAACACCGGTTATGGATACAACATGTGCCAGACTGCCTCTAATACCACCCACAAGCGATAGCGCAAAGTTTATAATCCTGCTTGTTATTCCCCCCTTTTCCATCAGTGCTCCGGCAAGCATAAAAAAAGGAATTGCCATTAGAGGAAAAGAATCCACCCCTGCAAACATACGCTGAATCACAACTTGTAATGGATAATCACCGGCAAAAAACATAGCTGCCAAGGAAGCAATCCCTAATACAAAGGAAATAGGCACCCCTAAAAACACAAGGACTATAAACGTAATGAATAATACAGCTATCATTGAACCCACGAAATCACCCTCTTGTAATGTCTTCGCAAAGGTTTTTCAGCAGATAAAAAATCATCAGTATGCCGCTAATTGGCAGAACAATATAAATATACTTCATCGGAATCTGCACAGCCGCACTCATCTGGCGAGCTCCCAACGTCATCATTTTTATACCCGCATATACCAGTACGCCGGCAAAAACTATCATGACAAGGTAACCGAACACAAGTATTACTTTTTGAAGTTTCTGTGGAAAAGCCTTTACCAGTAAATCAAGCGCAACATGGGATCTGCTTCTCACTGCCAGTGCTGCCCCTAAAAAAGTCATCCAAATAAAAATATGCCGTCCAATTTCTTCCGACCAGGATAGAGAGTTGCTAAAAGCATACCGCGCTATCACCTGGGAAAAAATTATGGCCACCATTGCCAACATTAACAGAAATGTTATAAATTTTAGAACAACATACAGCTTTTCTTCCAGTTTAGCAAACACTGTAGTCTTCCTCCATTCCGGCCGTCCGTTCTATCACTGATCTCCATGATAGAGCAGACGGCCTTCTTTCAATCAATTTCCGCTTAATTGCCTGCAGCGATTATTTTATTATACAGTTCCATTCCATATTTTTCGGCGAATTCCTGATGAGTAGTCTTAGCCAGTCGAGCCCAATCTGTAGTATCAGGGGTTGTAACCTTCATCCCTTTGGCCTGTAAATCTTTAAATAGCTCGTCTGTCTTTTCTTGCACAAGCTTATTCTCGTATTGAGTGGCTTCTTCAGCTGCTTCCGTAATAGCCTTCTGCTGTTCCGGCGTCAGCTTCTCCCAGGTCTTGTTGCTCATAGCCAATATGACATATTCATATTTATGATTTGTTATAGCAATATATTTTTGAACTTCATTTATCTTCCCGGCCTGGATGTATGGAATTGGATTTTCTTGAGCTTCTATGACATTTTGTTGTAGTGCTGTATACACTTCACCCCAAGCCATAGGCGTAGGATTGGCACCCATCGCTTTCCATGCGGCTACCATAGGAGGAATCTCCGGAACACGAATTTTAAGTCCTTTTATATCGTCCAGCGAATTTATCGGTTTGTTTGACGTCAATTGTCGCGGTCCCCTTTCCCAGAAAGACAAACCGCGGATATTGGAACTCTTTTGCAAATTGGACAGCAGTTCTGCTCCGACCGGACCATAGATTACCTTACGCAAATGATCTTCGTCCTTAAAAAGATAAGGCATCTCCATAATCTGGAGCGAAGGCTCAAAATTGCCCAGAACCCCGGCAATCAATGCAAAATCAACCGAGCCCATTTGCAGCCCCTCAGCCATATCCCGATCATTACCAATGGTAGAATTCGGATAAATTTTTATAACAATCTCACCATTGGTTTTAGCGCTTACCAGTTCGGCAAATTTCTTTGCTCCCAGTTGCCATAAGTCAGACTCGCTTTGAATGTGACCAAGTTTTAATGTAATTTGTTTCTTTTCACCGCCTGCAGGGCCTTCTTTCTTAGTTCCGCCACAACCTGTAATTGTGAACACCATAAATACCAGCAGAAGAAAACTAACCAACTTTTTCATAATGACCCTCCTCGTATAATAAGTTTTGAAAACAATACTCCGCTTATGCGTAGGCTCATTTTAAATCCCCGTCAATGACGTTGAATCATGCTCGCGGCCTCATTTCTCAGGTGCCAGGCAAGTTTTACACTTTCCTCCAGTTCCTCGGCGGCAAAAAATGCATCCATCAAGCTATTACCACCAACTGCAAGGCCGTGATTCTGCAGCAAATAGCCGTCACTTAAATTTACTCTTGCCGCAAATGCATCAAACAGTTCCTGCGACCCTGGTTTCGCATAGGGAATTAACCCGATTGTTCCCACCTTCATTCTTAGATACGGCGTATAGGCAGGTACTATATCCGCTGTATTTTCATGTGTAAGACAAGACCACAACGTCGAATAAAAGCTGTGCGTATGAATAACTGCCTGTATTGAATCGCTCTTGGCAAATAAAATTTTATGGAGCGGCAGTTCCTTGCTTGGTGACAAACCGGAAAGTTGAACATCTTCTTCGGCAGCATTTACAAACGATGCTACAGTCAGGCTGCCAAAGCAAGTGCCGCTAGCCGTAACGTAGATCTTCCCTTTGTGTTTAAAGCTAAAATTGGCAGTAGAACCGGTCGTCCTCCCCCTGTCAAAAAGGCTTCTGGCAATCCAGACAGCAGTCGCTAATTTTTGTTGCAAGTCGTCATCCATACTATCACCCCCGCGTCATGTCCAACGCCCTTTGGAAAAAATCTTGCTGACCAAAATTGCCTGATTTCAGTACCAGCCGCAGTTTTTTACAGTTTAACGGTACCATAATGGGAACGCCGGGAGCTATACTCTCACCAATAATAAAACCATCCAGTCCCAAACCCATAATAACCGCACCAGCTGTTTCTCCACCAGCCACTACCAGCCGTGTGATATTATTGGCTACGGCGCGCTTGGCAATTTCAGCGATCAAACTTTCAAATAAGGCAGAGATTTTTTCCTGCCCAAGTTTTTTATTTTCTTGTACGACATCCGGGGTGTCGGAACTGTAAATCAATACCTCATGCCTTGAATTTACACAAACAAAATTCCATATATCTTCAACAGTTGCTTGTCCTTGCAAAAACTTGGACGGCTCGATCTTGTATGCCGCTCCGCCATGTTTTATGAATTCATTAATTTGCTCTAAAGTAGCCTTGGAACAACTTCCCGCCAGAACTATGCCCCGTCCCTTTGTTCCGCTTGTAATTCTATCTTCCTGGGGAAGCACACCGTCCTGCCGGTATTTGCGTCCTAACGCTGATAACAAGCCCGAACCACCGGTCAGCAGTTTAATGCTGCCGAATACCTCGATGATTTTTGCCGCGTCTTGTTCGGTAATATAGTCAGGAACAATATAAAAATGCTGCTGTTTTTCTGCAAATTTCGCTACGTACCGGAGAATTTCAGATTTTGGTTTCATCAGCTGCTGTTTATTAATCGACAAACATGGATACTTTCCCTGAGGTTCCATAAGCTTGGCAATCTCTGAGTCCCACATCGGATTCAGGGGATGGCTTTTCATATGACTTTGGTCTAACGGCACCCCGTCTACGTATAGCTTTCCATCTTTAACAATGCGTCGATTAACCGGCAGCGCCGGACATATCACAGTATACTGCTCTTGATAATCTTCCAGCGTGCTGTCTATAGTTGGTCCAATATTGCCGTCTTTTCGGGAATCAAAAGTGGAGCAATATTTGATGTAGAACTGCTTGGCTCCACGCTCAGCCAGCCAGCGAAATGCCTGCCGGGTATCAGACACTGCCGACTGCGGTTCCATATTACGTGTTTTCATGGCAATCACCACAGCGGAACAATCGCTGGTTATATCAACATCTTTGAGCACCCCGTTAAGCAGTATTGTATTAATTCCCTCTTTCACCAAAAAAGATGCTGCATCACTAGCCCCTGTGAAATCATCGGCAACACAGCCCAATAATAATTTGTCATTGGCGTTACTCATGCCGTACACTCCCTTAGAATATTAACGCGTTATAGTTTCACTATCACTTTAATAACATTTTCTTTCTTCTGGCTCAATACGTCTAGAGCAGTCTGTGTATGATCCAGATCCATAGTTTGAGTAATAAAATCACGTAAGTCAAGACCATTTTGGATCATATCGGCAGCTTCTTTGAAGTCTCTGGTTTCATAGGTCATAGCACCAAACATCGTTAGTTCGTTCAAAACAACTTGATAAGAATAAAAAGGATATTTCGTTGTAATCATTGCGATAACGCCGACTTCACCGCGTTTACGCACGCATGCAGCCGCCTGATCTAAAATATCAGGAGCCCCGGCGGCTACCATGGCTAGATCAGCCCCCCTGCCTCCATTCAGACCTTTCACAACAGCTGCCACGTCCTTCTCCCGGGGATCAATTGCTGCTGTTGCTCCGTGTTTGAGCGCCATTTCGCGGTTAAAGGCTGCTACATCTGTACAAACAATCGTCTTATATCCCATTTGTTTTGCCACAACCAGTGTTAATAGACCGATAGTCCCCATTCCCAGAATTACGAGACATTCCTTGGCCTGGACAGTAACTCGGTGCATGGCATGTACAGCTACCGCCAACGGTTCTATCATGGTACCCATTTCAAAACTGATGTTATCATTCAACTTATAAATCGTCTTTTCCGGTGCGTTGAAATATTCCACAAATACGCCAATCCATTTGGCTGTTCCGGGAACTATCTTGTTGTTGCACAGATTCACCAGATTCTGCCGGCAATACTCACACTCGCCGCAGCCTACTTGCGGTTCTACCGTAACGCGATCGCCAATTTTTATGTTTTTGACATCCGGACCGATTTCTACTACTTCTCCGGCAATTTCATGCCCCAGTATAGCAGGCGGCTTACGAAAAGCATGTGTTCCCCTAAACAAATGCAGGTCTGATCCGCACACCCCTACTGTTTTAACCTTAATAAGCACCTCGTCGCCCTGAATATCGGGTCGGTTTATCTCCTGGATAGCAACCTGTTTTACATCTGTAACCAAAGCAGCTTTCATTTTCATTAAAAAACCCCTCCCCAAACTGCACGCAGTTCATGCAGTTATTAATTGATTAATTTAAGTTTAAATTGATAAGAAAATTTATTCAATACAACGCAACGACTAAACTGTTTATTTTTTGAACAAATAATATATTCATTCTATTTTTGTTCAAAAACAGTACAGAAACAATTGAAGCGATAACTAAAATAGGTTATAATTGTTCTAAAATAAATCAGTACAGTAGAAAGTGTGATATTCTTGAGCAAAGCAAAAATTTTAGCCATCCTACCCTATCAGGGATTAAAAAACCGGCTATTGGAAACTGCCAAAAAGCACGATGATGTAGAAGTCCATGCTTTTGTAGGCGACATGATAGAAGGTGTCGAAGTAGTTAAATCTATTTCCCAGGAAAATTATTCAGTCATTCTATCACGAGCCGGTACAGCAAGTCTGATTGAGCAAGTAGTCAACATCCCCGTCATTGATATCGGCATTAGCATATATGATATGCTGCGTGCTATCCGACTCTCCCAAAGTTATGAAGGAAAGTTCGCCATAGTAGGCTTTCCCATGATTACGAAATATGCAGTTTTAATCAATGACCTATTAGAATATCAATTGAATATTTTTACCGTGAACGATACAAGTGAAATTTTGGAATGTCTTAATAAACTCAAGGACATTGGTTTTGAGCTTATTGTAGGCGATATGATTACCGTAAACAACGCCCGCCGTGTCGGCCTAAATACCATTCTGGTCACATCCGGCGAAGAAAGTATTGATGCTGCTTTAACCCAATGTATTAAGTGGCATATTCACAACGAAAAACTGAATGAACATAATAAGTTGCTACGTAGCATCTTACATAAATTAAATCAAGGTATCTGCGTATTCAGTCTGCAAAAAGAGCTTTTATACAGCATGGAACCTGCCGCAATCTCTGATCATTTACGAATACAGAGCGAGCTTCACAAATACGTGGATACTGTTATTACAAATAATGACCTGAAACTGATTAAAAAAATTGGTGATAACTCGTTTTTCATAAATGCCAGTATTCTCAATTATAACGATATCAAATCTGTTGCGTTCTTCTATGAAATCGTCCCCGATATTTTCAAACCTAAAAACCGACTGGTTACCTACAGAAATCTAGATGACGCACCTTCTGTTAATTTAGAAACCTTTCCGTATACAAGCATAGCACTAAAAAAAGCAATGGAATACGTGACGCGGTTCAGTACCACTTCACTTCCCATCGTTATTTACGGTCCACGGGGCTGTGGCAAAGATTCTTTTGCATATGCAATTTACCGAAAAAGCATATTCCAATTTAATCCCCTAATCACCGTTGACTGCAAGTTTGCTTCCGGCAAACTATGGGCATCTTTACTTGAAAGTGAAAAATCCCCCTTAAACCGGGCCCATTTTACCGTCTATTTTAAAAACCTCCACCTGCTTACCGATGCACAGCAAGCCGAACTAGAATCCTATCTAGAAAATACATATATACAAAAACGCAACCGCCTTATTTTTTCTTTCGTTTATGATTCTTCTACCACTTTCGTTAAAGGTTCACTCATGTATTACATTTGTAATGTGTTAGGATCTCTGTCGCTTCTTGTTCCTACACTAAATGAGCGAACGGATGATATACCCAATCTGGCTACGTTATACTTGAATGAATTAAATTCCAAAATGGGTAAGCAGGTGATTGGGCTCCAGATAAATGCTCTCAAAGCACTGAAGGAACATCACTGGGAAAACAATCTTGATCAATTCAAAAAAGTCATTCAGAAACTGTTTGTTATGACTGATTCTCCTTATATCAGCGAACAACTAACCTGCGAAGTCTTGGAAAAAGATAGCCCTTTAGTCGGCACTTCGCAAAACAACATACCAATTGATCTGAGCGGGACACTGGATGAAATCACCAAGAACATAATTAAGTTAATTTTAGAGCAAGAAAATATGAATCAGTCTAAGGCTGCCAAACGTCTGAACATTAGCCGCAGTACCCTTTGGAAAAAGCTCCAATAGTACTCTTACTGGACAGTCAAAAGTTCTGACACCTTAAGAAGCTTGCCAATCATCCATGAAGTCAGGTATTTTATAAAAACATTTGACTGTCCGGCATAAAAAAAAGACTTGGCTTGTGCCAAGTCCGTTAAAGAGAAGAATCATTTTTTATTTGCGCACGATCAACGAGCGGAAATATAATCAATCCCGCTTTGAATTGCTTTTTCATTGATCGCAAACAGCTGCGGTTTTTTCGCAAATATTTTGGCAAAGGCCTTAAGTACTGACTCGGCCTTCACTGTTCCGGCAGCGGCAATGACTGCGCCAAGAACCACCATATTGGTTACCTTGGGATTCCCCAATTCTGCCGCGATATCATTTGCCGGAATTTTATAAGCGGTAATGTCGGTCCGCTTAGGAGCATGGTCAATAAGCGAGCTGTTTATA
>JBDKTO010000066.1 GCA_039680175.1 Veillonellales bacterium
CCTTTGCTACAGATCACCAGAATCTATTGTAGCATCAGGAGTTCCAAAATTAAGTAACTAAAATAAAAAATAAGCTTTGTAAGTAAGGCTGGTATCTGCTTACAAAACTTATTATACGAGGAGGAAATAATATGACACAGCAAGACAATTTAATTTTGGGAGGACACACCTTTACCTCCCGCTTCATCTTAGGCTCGGGAAAATATTCCCTGGATCTCATTCAGGCCGCCGTCGAGCAGGCCGGTGCTCAAATCATCACCCTTGCTCTCCGCCGTGCCAATCAGGGCGGTCCCGCCAGCATTGTCGACTATATTCCCAAGAATGTTACCCTCTTACCGAATACATCAGGTGCCCGCACGGCCGAGGAAGCCGTCCGCATTGCCCGCTTGGCCCGCGAAATCGGCTGCGGCGACTTCGTGAAAATCGAAGTCATCCGTGATACAAAATATTTACTCCCCGACAATACGGCAACGATCAAAGCCACGGAAATGCTTGCCAAAGAAGGCTTTGTCGTCCTCCCTTATATGTACCCTGATCTCAACGCCGCCCGGGATATGGCCAATGCCGGCGCCGCTGCCATTATGCCCCTTGGCGCTCCGATCGGCTCCAACAAAGGCCTTTGCACCAAAGAGTTTATCAAGATCCTGATTGATGAGATCGACCTGCCCATTATTGTCGATGCCGGCATCGGCCGCCCCTCGCAAGCCTGTGAAGCTATGGAAATGGGAGCCGCCGCCATTATGGTCAACACCGCCATAGCCACTGCCGGTGATATTCCCGCCATGGCCGCCGCCTTCCGCCAAGCCATCGAATCAGGGCGCACCGCCTACATGGCAGGCTTCGGCCGCGTTCTTAAAACAGGAGGAACCGCTTCTTCGCCTCTGACAGGATTTTTACGAAATTAAGGAGAGATCACAATATGACTACAAAAATCGACCACATGACCTATTTACCTAATATGGAGATCATTTCGTCGACCATACTCGACGAAGTCCTCCAAGCGCATCAAGCCTACAATCCGGACTGCTATACGGCCGGCCAGGTACGGCAGGCTCTGCAAAAAACGCATCTTCTTCCCGATGATTTTGCCGCCCTCCTCTCACCGGCCGCCCTCCCTTTTTTAGAAGGAATGGCTTGCAAGGCTCAAAGGGCGACACGGAAACAATTTGGCAACTCCATTTATCTCTTCACCCCCCTCTATTTGGCAAATTATTGCGAAAATCACTGCATTTACTGCGGCTTCAACAGCCATAACCGCATTCACCGCGCCCGCCTCAACAGCAGCGAAATAGAAACGGAAATGAAAGCCATCGCCGCCACGGGTCTCCAGGAAATTCTGCTTCTCACCGGTGAAAGCCGCAACATGTCCGATGTCACCTACATCGGGGAAGCCTGTCAAATCGCCCGTAAATATTTCAACGTCGTCGGCCTTGAGGTCTATCCCATGAACACAGACGAATATGCCTATCTTCATCAATGCGGCGCCGATTACGTTACCGTATTTCAGGAAACCTATAACTCCGACAAATACGAAACCCTTCATTTGGCAGGCCATAAACGGATATTCCCCTATCGCTTCTACGCCCAAGAGCGGGCCATCCTCGGCGGCATGCGCGGCGTAGGCTTTGGCGCACTCCTCGGGCTCGATGACTTCCGCAAAGATGCCTTGGCCACCGGACTCCATGCCTACCTGCTGCAGCGGAAATATCCCCATGCCGAAATCGCCCTTTCCTGCCCACGGCTCCGGCCAATTATCAACAATGATAAGATCAACCCCAAGGACGTCCACGAACCTCAGTTACTGCAAATCATTATGGCCTACCGCCTCTTCCTCCCCTTTGCCAGCATTACCATTTCCACCCGCGAATGTGAGCGTTTCCGGAACAGCGTGATCAACTTGGGCGCTACCAAAATATCGGCGGGTGTCTCGGTTGCCATCGGCGGACATCAAGAAGAAGCCAAGGGCGACGAACAGTTTGAAATTTCTGATCCCCGATCCGTCCAGGAAGTCTATAATGCTATCCTGGCGCAAAATCTCCAACCCGTTATGAGTGACTACATCTATGTATAAGCTTCTTGCCATTACCAGCCGCCAGCTTTGCAAAGAAAAATTTCTGCACCGCTTGGAAAAAATCGCCGCCACGAAAATAAGCGCCATCATCCTGCGGGAAAAGGATCTTCCCCCCGCCGCCTACGAACAGTTGGCGCGGCAAGTCCTGCCTCTCTGCCAGCGCTGCAATACTCTCTGTATTCTCCACACCTACGAAGACATTAGCCAACGGCTCCGGTGGCCCCATATCCATATGCCCTTGTCTCGCTTGCGGCAAAGCTCCGTATATAAAGGCTATTGGAAAACCTTAGGCGTATCGGTGCACTCTGTGGAAGAAGCGGAAGAAGCAGCCGGCCTCGGTGCTACCTACCTTACAGCAGGACATATCTTTGCCACTGCCTGTAAGAAAAACCTATTGCCCCGGGGTACTGGCTTGCTTCGTGAAATCTGCCAGCACACCGTCATTCCTGTCTATGCCCTTGGCGGCATTACTCCGCAAACAATAACAAAATTACGGGGCCTTCCAATCGAAGGCGCAGCCATCATGTCAGCACTTATGGACTGTAATGATCCCAGCCGGTACGTCGATACCTTGCTGGCCTCTAAGTAATCTAGCTTTATCACAACAACAAAGCGTCGAACCAAGCGAGCTTCACCCTGCTCCTGGATCGACGCTTTGTTGTTTTATTCTGCCATAGTAACGATATCCCCATTTTGAAGCTGATCAACATGGCTTGTTATTACTAGACTGCCTTCTGGTATAGCGGCGGTAACTTCCCACAGCTCGCCGATAGCTTCACCGATAACAACTTGTTGACGAACTGCTTTCCCTTTAACAGCCAAAAAAATAAAATGCTGCCCTGCTTCGTCACAACTCACAGCTTGAGGCGGAACTGCTATTGCAGCAACCTCTTGTCCGGTAGCAATACGTACGGTAACAGACATTCCTGGTGTTAGCATTTCCCCTGGCGGCTGTATTAGTTTTATATGTGCCATAAACGACGCAATCTGCTTATCTTTAACCTCCGGATAAATACCGGAAACCTGGCCTGCCAGTTCCTGTCCCGCTGTCTCTACGACTGCCTGTGAGCCAAGCTGAATAAAATATAGCTCGCTTTGCTCCAGCGGCACGACAATCTCAACTTCTTGCCCACTGCCAATGGCCATGAGTTCTTGTCCTGCTTGAATCGCGCTGTCAACGGTTACTACATTTCCGGTAATCGTTCCATCAATCGATGCCTGGATCGTAACCGGGCCGCTCACGGCGGTACTCGTTCTAACAGGCGCTGCCGCCGTTGCATCTTGCTGACTCTGCATGCCTGCGCCTGCTTGAGCCGCTTGCAGACGCGCTTCTGCCGCCTCCAGCTTTTTACGGGCGATTGCACCTTGTTCATAAAGCTGTTGATACCGATTATAATCTTTCAGTGCACTTTCATATTCATCCTTCGCTGCCAAAGAAGCTTCTAATGAAACAGGACTAGGCGCCGCCATAGCTTCACCGCCGCCGCCGCCGGTGATCTCCAGCTTAACCAGCGGCTGTCCGGCCTTCACCGCCTGACCGGTGATTACATAAACATCGCTGACATGGCCTGACCCTTCGCTGTAGACAGGGACCATCGTTGCCTGCACTGCCACTCCAGTCCGCTCAACGCGCAACGGTTTATTAACAGTACTGGCCGGAGCAGCGGCAACACTTACCGGCGTCCGCTGATTCGTACGCTGCAGAAAAAATGGAATCACAGCGGCTAAAAGGCCTATAAGCACCAATGCTGTAATTATTATCATCGGCTTACGAAATTGCTGCATAGATACCTGCATCCTTGTCATCTCCAATATAAAAGCTTAGCCCGTTACTATGTTCTCATGTTTCGAAATTGCCGTCAAGTATTGTTATTATCAGCCGCTTTAAAATTTGGGTAAGCAAAATATCTTGATTTCCGTTATAATATAGAATAGTAGCCAAATGAATCTATATCCTACGTGCTACCTTTACCCCGTTTACACTGCTTTTAAGGAGGAAACTCAGTTATGACGTATCCCACAGAAACTCCGGCCGCAAAAAAAGCAGCCGTTAGCGAAATACCAACCCGCTTCACACCCCGGCGCTTTTTCCTGCTATGTGTGCTTCTCTTATTTGTCGCTATACTCTTTGTCCAATTATACCAGCCGCCGGCGATCGCCGTACAAGCGGCAGCAGCAAATGAAGCTGCCAGTCTCCAAGCGCCGCCCCCGATCACCCCTAAGCCGCTTGCCAGCCTAGCAGCAACACCATCGATTTGGCCTGCCCAAGGAACTGTTACTTCCGGCTTTGGTTGGCGGATTTCACCATTTGGCGACGGCAATGAGCTGCATCCCGGTATTGATATTGCCTATACCATGGGGGCACCGGTAGTGGCCACCGCCGACGGCGAAGTCGTAGTAAGCGGCCCGGCAGGCGGCTATGGCAATTTGATACAAATTGATCACAAAAATGGTATTGACACCCTGTACGGCCACAACTCCCAGTTGGCGGTTGCTGTCGGGCAGCAAGTAAAAAAAGGACAGGTTATTGCCTATGCCGGCAGCACCGGCAAAAGCACCGGTCCCCATGTACATTATGAAGTACGCGTAAATAATACTCCTGTTGATCCGATGAAATATCTTGTACTGTATTAAAGCTGCGTGCGTTTTCATATTCTGCAACTCTATCGCTACATCACCTCTCAGCTATACTTCCACACCATTTTTTTGATACCAAACCGCCTTGCTGCGCAGCATATTCCCTCCGCTCATCCATTCGTCGCCATTGTGTAATATTGCCAAGTCCCAGCGCTCACAAGTTGTTGCCGGTCCATAGCCATCTAAATCGGCTGCTTCAGCATGAGTCATCACATGATCAACATCGATCGGAATTTCAAGTGTTCCCGACAACACCGCAACCACCCGGGCCATGCTCTCAATCTGACAATCTGTCGGCGGTTCCGCGCCTAAATCGTTTGCTGTACAAAAAGCACCACAAGCCAGACTGATACCAACCGCCCCGGTATTGCGATGCCAGGTGTGGGCCAGCACTGTGGATAAATCATCTGTTGTGACATAAATAATGCCATCGTCATCAAGGCTGATATGATAATCATCATAATGCTGGTGATAGTGGCCGGCTGACCAATGCAGGTATAGCATCCCATCCCGGCCAACTGACTGTGCGGCGGCCAAAAGTTTTTCCTTCGAATCTGCCGCCAATTGCCGCAGTTCCTCCATCGTTACTTGTCTACCCTGAACGATGTTACCCATTATTTATTTCCCCCGTATCTTTTGGATTTTTTCTGACTGACGGCGCCATCTGCCCCTCGGGTGAGCCATATTTTTGCGCCGTGAACGTATTGACTAATTTGTCGCCCACCTTTCCGGTCAAGGCACCGCCGCCGGTAATCATCGCAAATGTTCCGTAATCAGTCCAATGAATGCCGTAAATTTGGAGAATAATATCCGCTGCAGTACCAATCATAAAGCCCAAAAAGGCCGCTGCGATAATTACACGAGTCAAACTGGGTTCGTTTTGCTCATATAGCAAGCCAAATAAAAACTCTTTAATTTTAAGCCACACATTACCACTATCCTTTCGTCCTTCCTCTATTTATAATTATGTTGGACGCAGTAATCAGGATACTGTTTGATCCTGTTTTATACATTGTTTTTCCTTGCAAAATTCAACGTTCTGCCCCCCGATGAGCGTCATATTTTAAGCTATTTGATTATGGAGGACATAAATGCTTGAAATACTAACTGAAATAGGCAACAGAATCATAAACGGCAGCTTCAAAACGCATTTGGCGGTTTACTTCATTAGTTTAGCGTTAGGCATCATCATAATTCGGCTGATATTTTCCAAACTGCTCAAAATCGTCGCAAAAAAAACCAACATCGCGTATTCCCTGCTGCAGCAAACATTTAGAGGAATACCTACGTTGTTGGGCATTCTTATTGGTCTCTATGCTGTTATGGAAATCCTGACAATTCCGCCACGGCCGCTGCTGTTTCTCCAAAGGCTGTTCCACTCATTAATTATACTGTCCTGCACTCTCCTGATTGCGCGCTTGGCCTCCGGTTATCTTAAACAAAAGTTTGGGAAAACATCCGGCGCCTTTGCTTCGACGTCGATCTTAGCCACAACAATTGACCTGTCCGTTTATACCATTGGCATATTGTTTTTGCTTGAATCGTTTGGAGTCGCAATCTCGCCGCTGCTTACCGCTTTAGGCGTCGGCGGCTTGGCTGTCGCTTTGGCGCTGCAGGACACACTGGCAAATTTATTTTCCGGCATCAATATTCTGGTGGCCAAACAAATCAAAATAGACGATTTCGTTAAACTGTCGACCGGTGAGGAAGGCCATGTTGTGGACATGAACTGGCGCAATACCACAATAAAAACTTCCACTGAGAACATGGTGGTCATACCCAACCAAAAATTTGCTTCCTCCACAATCACCAATTATGCGCAGCCGTTTGCTGAATGTTCCATCGCTATCCCCATAGGAGTCAGTTATGAAAGTGATTTGGATCATGTAGAAAAAGTTACTGTAACGGTTGCAAAAGAAATTCTCCATGAAATTGAGGGAGGCGTCAACAGTTTTGAACCGTTTGTTCGGTACTGCAGTTTTGCCGAATCCAGCATTAACTTCAATGTTGTCCTGCGAGTAAAGACCGTAACGGACCAACACCTCATCCGTCACGAATTCATCAAGAGACTTCATGCACGTTACCAACAGGAAGGAATAATAATTCCGTTTCCAATCAAAACGGTCAAGTTGGAACAGGTAACGCCGCTGGAATAACAATACCAACGGCAAATTTTAGTGACGTTAAGCCACGTTAAGCCATAAGCCAATAAAAAAAACACCCGCTATGCGCGGGTGAGATTCAAAACGTATTCAACTTAATCAATATGAATAGAATCCAAAACGGCACGAACTGTTTTAGCACAATGCCGTAAATTATTAACTTCCTCTTCCGGTAAGTTCAGCGGAAGTTTCTTTTCAGCACCATTCTTGCCGATAACACAAGGAATACTGAGCGATACCTTTTCAGCAATGCCATATTCACCTGCAAAAGTAACGGAAACCGGCCCCACAAAGCGTTCATCATACATAACTGCTTTGGCAAGACGAACAGCGCCCATGGCAATACCCGTATTAGTCCAACCTTTGCCGTTCAATACATCGTAAGCAACTTGCACAACTTGTTTACCGATAGCTTCTTTATCAAGCGGTGTTTCCATGCCAAAATATTGATCCAATTGAGCTGCCGGAATGCCGCCTATATTTACCATACTCCACGCCGGAAAAGCAGAATTTCCATGTTCGCCCAGCATAAAAGCTTGTACACTGACGGGCGCCACCTGATAACGATCTGCAAGGATCCGTTTGAGGCGGGATGTTTCAAGCGTTGTACCGGTGCCGAATATTTTCCCCTGGGGATAACCGAAGTGATTTGCAGCATAATAGGTCGTAATATCAAGCGGATTGGTAATAAAGATGATTACAGCGTCTTTCGTGTATTGAACAATCTGGCTCATAACCTCCTTAACAGTTTCCGCATTACGACTAGCCAAAACAAGGCGATCCAAATTTTTCCCCGGCATGATGCTAGGTCCTGCGCACATAATGATTACCTTAGCGTCAGCACAGTCCTGGTAGGTGCCTTTATGTACATTAATGTTCGCATTATAGTCAAAAGGAGTAGCATGGTCAGCATCTAATGCTTCCCCCATTGCCCGCCCTTCTTCAATATCAATCAGAGCAATCTCCGATGCGATTTGATGAGCAACGGCAGTCGACAAGACCTGAGACCCCACATGTCCAACACCAATAATTACCAATTTATTAGTTGTAGCTGTCATATAAAATACCCCCATTTATTATTATAGAAACTTATGTAAAAATCAATTTTTACATAAGTTTTTACACTTTATAAACAAAAACCGGAACAACAATCTTTTTAAAATTTGCCTATTTTGTCAAGCTTCTATGATATATCATCCTAATTTCTGCCTTCGTGGGCACTTTCGGATTATTTTCGATATTAGCCTTCATCGTTTTCAAGGCATTGCCGGTCAGCCAATCCAAGTGTTCTTCTGTCACGCCAAGTTCCCCAAGGGATGGCGTCATACCCACACTTTGCAATATACTTTTTATACATTCAACACTCTTGGCCGCCGCTTCTTCCAGCGACATTCCGACAGTATTTGCTCCCATGGACTGGGCCAGAACGGCAAATTTTTGCGGTGCAGCTTTATAGGTAAATTGCATAATTGTCGGGAAAACAGCTGCCAATCCTTCACCATGGGTAATATTAAGCAGCCCGCTGATCGGATGTTCCAGGGCGTGCGGTAAAGTAGTGCCGCTCGCATCAATGGCCATCCCGGCCAGCGTATTAGCCCATGCCACCTTTTCCCACGCCTCAATATCACGAACATTTTTATAAACCCGCGGCAAATTGGCGGTCAATAGGCTGACTGCCTGCAGTGCCATCATTTCAGTCATAGGATTACTTTTTTTTGAAATATAGGACTCAATCGAGTGAAACAATGCATCCAGCCCCGGCCCTGAAACAGATCGCTGCGGTAAAGTCACAAACAATTCCGGATCAACAATTGAAGCTTTTGCATAAAGATACGGTGATCGTATTGCCTTTTTATCCTTCGTCTCCGGATTCGTGAGTACCCCCGCACAATTACCTTCGCTGCCCGTTCCAGCAGTTGTTGTAATGAGCACTAAGGGAAGTGCGCCATTCCCCGGTTTCCCATAAATATAATCGGATACATCCCCCTCATTAACCGCCATAAATGCAACTGCTTTCGCGGCATCCATAGAACTGCCGCCGCCAAGTCCCACGACAACATCACACTTTTCATCTCTTGCTAAAGCAGCGCCTTCGTGAGCCATCGTTGTTAGTGGATTCGCTTTTACCTTATCAAAAACAACAGAATCCATTTTTTCTTCCCGCAGGTAATTTATGACTCGCTGCAGCGTCCCGGTCCGCCCGGAACTGCCCGATGTGACAATAAGGGCTTTCCTTCCCTGTTCGCTAGCCAATTTACCAATCTGATCAATTTTCCCCTGACCAAAAATCAACCGAACAGGATTATAAAACTCAAATCGCATTGCCAATACACCTCCAAAATGCGGCAATATCAATTGGTGCCAACGAAATAACGCAAATCAAAATTCGTGTGCCCGATTATAATCTTCCAGTCTCACAATTGCATCATAAAGCATTGCTTTCGTAACGGGATAAGGTGTACGCGCAAGTTCAGAACTTTGCTCCGTCTTCGTAAGCACCGCATCCATCTCTTCAATTTTCACATCAATATCCGCTAATTTAGTCGGCAGCCCGATAGTTTTGCAAAATTTAAAGATACGTTCTAATTCCTGATCATTCTTATCACAAGTCAATAATACTAAGACACCATACGCGACGACTTCACCGTGTAAATGCTTTGCTTCAATTTGCGGCAAATCAACGATAGTACAATATAACGCATGAGCAATATGTCCATTATAATCTTGTATAACGGAATTAGAAACCATGCCCGTGCTGACAATAATCGCCAGAATAACCCGTTCAAGTTCATCACTCGTTATTTTACGTTGATTGTCCTGCAAAGCTTTTTCGCCGTATTGAATAATCGGATCAGCACACATTTTACTCATTTGTACACCCAGAGCGTTCAAATGATCCAGTTCAACATTTCTTGCCGAGATAGTAGCTTCATAATATTTTGCAAAAGTATCTCCCATACCTGCCCATAAAAACTGTTTTGGGGCTTCGGCAATAATCTTCGTACAAATAAAAACATGCACCGGCGGAATTTTAGAAAATGATAATTCTCTAAACAAGCCATTCGGATGATAAACAACACCAAGGCTGGTTAAAGAAGCACAATTACTGGCAATTGTCGGAAAAGTGAAAAATGGCTTTCCAATCGCATGCGCTAAAACCTTACAAGTATCTATCGCTTTACCGCCGCCAATAGCAAAAATCATATCCGCAGTCTGAACGCTGTTATACCCTTTCAACTTTTCAACATTTTCATAAGCCGCCTCGCCGCCAAACCAGATAAATTCTACAATCTCAAGCTCAGTATCGGCCACGGCTTTTAGAATCATTTCTTTTGCCTTTGCCATTGCAATTTTTCCGCCAATAGCAACTATTTTTTTACCATAACGCGGACAAATTTCCCTTATTTTAGCATAAGCATGCTCACCAATCGTATAACTGGGAAAATTAACTGTATAAGTATCCATGGACGCTATCCCCTCATAAAAATTCTGTTTTTCAAACTATGCCATTGCAGTAACTGCCGATACCGCTGCGGGTATTTTCCAGCACTTCCTTATAGCTCCTAACTATTCCCCCTCTTTTCTGAGCCTTTGCTCAACCATAATCAAAACGGATTTTCATTGAGTATCATTTTTTTTATTATTCTCTATCTTTACACAGATACCTCTAACCGCTTGTATATTTGTCTAAATTCGTATATAAGCACCCATCCCTGCCTAATGTCACGCAGAATAATAGTGTTGCGTAAAACTTCATAATGAATGTGGAGGAATTTGTAGAAATATAATGAATATAGAACATTATTGTGGACTATCTAAAAGAATATATTGAAAGGAAGTTATTGCCATTAAAAAAGCACTTTTCAATAAAATGCTGATCCTTCACAAAAATAAACTTATCGCAATCGCTGTGATTTTTTGCCTAGAAATATATTTTTCCTTTCAATTCTACAGCGCGGAGCCGGAATTTCCCACAGGGATATTCGCGATTGACGCAGCGAATGCTATTTTCCGTGATTTGTTGCTGGCAGGTATCTTTATATTCTTCCAAAAACATATTACCCAGGTTAAACTAATTGCAAAAGAATACTGTCCAATCATGCTGCTAGCAATCCTTTGGCTAGGTATCTCGACGTTTATCATCCATTCATTAAAGTTGAACTTTAATGCACTCACTCTCATATCCGTTGTGACCGGTGTGATTAATAATATTTTATTCGTACTTTTGACTGGCTATATATATACTAAATGGAAAAATATACTATCTAAAACTCTCTATTTTTTATCCTATTTTTTTACCATTTTGTTTTTTTACGGTGATACCCTCTATTTTTGGATTACGTCGGCCCATATTCAAAAAATGTTATTTGAGAATTTAAATAATTATTCTATAACAAGTGTATTATATACTTCAGATAAAATTGTTTTAATCAGCATACTAATAAGCTTTTTCTTGCTTATATTATTATTCCGCACTCCGAAAAGAATGGATAATTTGCTTAAAAAAAATGCTGGCGTCAGCATTATTATAATGATCTGTATTGCGGCTAATCTTATTAATATTGCCACTGCCAACGCATTTCCCAAAGCGCTGGTAGCCGGTGGTTTTGACGAGGAAGGCGAAATAGAAAAATCGAGAAATTTGTCCCGCGATATGCTCTCCGAATCTGTGACGATCAACTTAATGCGGGAATTTTTGCGCGATGACGAAAGACAAGCAACCGCCCCCAGCCAGCTTCACCGTGTGGCATTTTCTGAACAGGAAACACAACTGCTGAGCGAATTGGGACTTGGGGTTGATGAAAAAACTGTTTCGAATCAAACCGTTTTCCCCTATGAAAAAATAGTTGTAATTGTGGCTGAATCGTTCCATCGCGATTACTTGCATTTTTATAATCCAAAAATTCCAGCGGAAACAACGCCATTTTTAGATAGCTTATGTGCCAAGTATCCCCATTCGGACCATTATTACACTGGGAATAAGCCTACAACCCAAGGGCTCACTTCCATGTTTCTCTCTCAGTTGATTTATTCCGACGAGCAAGGTTTTGAGAATAATGCGACATTATTCAAAACTCTCGCGAGTAATGGCTATGATACAGCGTTTTTAGAAGCCACCAGCCAATATTATAATAATGAATTCCGGGCATATAAAAAACGTTTTGGAATGCATATTTACAGAGCAAAAGAAGATTTGGAAAAACAAGGATACATTGGAAGTACTGGCTGGGGATTTCATAATGACGTAATGTATGAAGAAACGGTTAAGCTCTTGGAGCAAAACCGTAATAATAAAATTTTTATAGCGACAAAAACGATCGATTCCCATCAGCCCTATCCCTATTGCGGGCTTTCTAATGACGATATTCCAGCGGCCATCGGGGAGCAAAATAACAATCTTTATCTTAAGGCAATTTATTGGGAAAATAGCAGCTTGCAAAAATTTTTTCATGATCTTGAGGAACGGAATTTGCTGGACGATAAGACTCTGATTATTATTACAAGTGATCATAATCCCCATCCCAGTCAGAACGACAATTATAAACGTCTTGGGCAACAAGAGTTAAGTTTAACCTTAGCTCCCATCCCGCTTATCTTTGTCAGCGCGAATTTGCAGCCTTTTGAAAATTTCAACAGTGCAGTCTTTGCCAGTCAAATTGATTTTGCCCCGACACTTTTGGGAATATTGGGAATTTCTTCCCCACAGGAATTTTCCGGAAAGAATATGATGAATATTCCGGAAGAGCGTAGCTATGCAATCGGTTGTTTTGGCGAAACAATTTATTACCGGTCAAGAAACAACCAAATACGAACCGACATGTATACCGGAAAAAATGAAAATGCTTATGAAAAAGCACTGATACATTGGGTTCAGGATTCATATGCCAAATATTTCCTTAGTAATTCTGTCACTGAGCTTCCCTAGAGGCAGGTTTGACTTATGGTAATTTTGGCGCCTACTTGCTATTTTTTATTTCTGTTTGATCAATAAGCTCCCCGTTCTGCTTAAAAGCAGCGACTTTAAGAACAGCATGTGAGGCTTCAAACACAAGGTAATTCGGCATATCCAGCGGGTTATAATAAACTTCATCCATCGGTTTGCGCGGCGATTTATCCCATACCTTGTCACCACTGCGTCCCGTCGTAATATAAATAGTGCCGGAAGGATCGGTACGGCCATTTTTCAGGGCCGCCGTCCGTGCATAGGAATGTACATGTGCCGTAAATACAAGATTTACATGATATTTATCAAACACCGGAACAAAGGTTTTGCCAATCTCATCGAGCGGCCCATTGAAAGGATGCTCCCATACACCACGATGCATAAGAACTACCTTCCACTTTTTTTGTGTTTGGGAAAGGTCTTTTGCAAGCCAAATTTTTTGTTGTTCTAACAAATCAGGATACCAGTCACGCAGCTCATTCAGCTGTGTATTGAGTACGACAAAATGAACATCGCCGAAATCATAGGAATAAGCGTATCGCTCCAGGCCTGCCGGACCATTCGCCGGCAGGTCGAAAAGTGAGAGATAGTAATCGGGTTTGGCCATCTTCCAATCGAGACTATATGTCTCGTGATTTCCCATGACCGGTACTATCGGTATCGCTGCTAATAAATTCGCTGCCCCATCAAACCAGGCGTTCCATTGCAATTCGTCCTGCCCATTATCAACGATATCACCCATATTAATAAAAAATGCTGCATCTGCATTATTTTCCCCAGCTGTCTGAGCTGTTTTCGCCCAATCTTTATAATTTGATGACTGTGAATCACCAAAAATAAGTGCCTTAAATGACGTCGCCTCCGGTTCCGTCCTGAATTCTTTCCATACAGATTGCCGTTTGCCAACGGAAACACGATATTCATAATCAGTTCCAGCCGTAAGATTTGTAATATGCGTCGTATAAAGCACAAAGTGATTGCCACCATTATACGAAGGCAGATCCACCGCCTCGGCGTTTATCCTTCTGATATTTTTCGACTGCTTGGGGCGTATCTCCAAATGTCCCGGCTCGCCAGATTTTTTTGCCTTCCATGAAATCGTGTGCTCATGCTTCATATCCGCTGTAACCACATGCATGATATGCCCCACATCAGTATCATACCCTGTATGCACCGATTTCGGCACAGACAAAAAACATATGACGGCTATGATACAAGTAAACATAAACCACAGGATATATTTTTTCATTTATATCACCTTTTGTAACCAATCCTAAAGTATCGTGTTTTTAGTTTACCCAAATTTTAGTTTATCTATTTCGTGATTGTCCTGAGAAAAATAAAACCATCATCTGGCTGGCTTTCTATGTTAGCGGTAGTTTCATTCACCATAAATCATTAAAAATGCAGAACGTTAGTTCGAAAAAATCATCAAACGCACTTGCACAGAACATATGTACTATGCTAAAATAAAAGAACCAAACATATGTTCAGGAAGGTGCTGTCATGATGAGAAAAATAACGCTTGTATTGTCTCTAGTTCTTGTTGTATTAACCGTCACGCCCTTAGCTATTTCACGGGCTTTTGTTGATACCACTACATATGAAACGGTTTACGTAAATCCGGGAGATACCGTTTGGCAGATTGCTGCTAAATATACAACACCCAAAGACGATATTAGGGAAGTCGTTTTTGAGATTAGGCGAATAAATAAATTAGATAACAACGCTAAGGTTTATCCCGGTCAAACGTTGAGAGTTCCGGTTAAATAGTAACATCTTCTTAAACGGATTTATCGTTATGGCGCTTTCTACCGTAAAATACGGCCGGCATTCAGCACCGCCAGCAGAGCCACCCCCACATCGGCAAATACCGCCTCCCACATCGTGGCGGCACCGGCGATGCCCAGTACAATAAACACTCCTTTTACCCCTAAAGCGAATATCACGTTCTGCCAGACGATCCGTCTGGTCTTGCGGCCAATGCCGATGGCCTCGGCCACTTTCGACGGCGCATCGGACATAATCACCACATCGGCCGTTTCCACCGCCGCGTCGGAGCCTAACCCCCCCATGGCGATACCTACATCGGCCCGGGCGATCACTGGCGCATCATTAATGCCGTCTCCCACAAAAGCGATCTTCTCATCCTTTGCCGCCTGCTGCAGCAGTTCTTCTACCGCCCTTACTTTTTGTTCCGGCAGCAGCGCCGCCCGGTAAAAATCCATTCCTAATTTACAAGCCGCAGTCTGCACTACCGGTTCCCGGTCACCTGACAACATGCCGACACGTCTTACTCCGGCCAGCTTAAGCAGCGGAATGACTGACAGCGCATCTTCTTTCAATTCGTCGGCAATGACCAGATACCCGGCATACACGTTGTCAATTGCCAGATACACCACCGTACCGGCTTCCTCTACCGGCGTGACCTTAATATTCTCCCGCAGCAGCAGCCGTTCATTGCCGGCAAGCACTGTCTGCGAGCCGACCTTGGCCCGTACCCCGCACCCGGCGACTTCCTCATAGTCGGTCAGCAGAAAACTGTCCACTGCTTGCCCATAGGCCTCCCTGATGGACTGGGCAATAGGATGGCTGGAATGCACTTCAGCCAGTGCCGTCAGGTGAAGCAGCTCCTCTGCGGCAAAGCCGTGTTGCGGATAAACCCCTGTCACTTTAAACACGCCTTGTGTCAGAGTGCCTGTTTTATCAAAAACAACTGTCCGGGTGGCCGCCAAACTATCCAGATACGTCGATCCTTTCACCATAATGCCCCGTTGGGCGGCTCCCCCCACACCACCGAAATAGCCGAGAGGAATACTGATTACCAAACCGCACGGACAGGAAATAACCAGCAGAATCAGCGCCCGCTGCAGCCAGTCGGCAAAAGCCTCTCCCAGCCAGATCAGCGGCGGCAGAAGAGCCACCCCTGCCGCTGCCAGCACGACAACCGGTGTATAGTACGCGGCAAATTTCGTGATAAATTTTTCGGTACGGGATTTTAAGCTGCTGGATTGCTCCACCAGCTGAATGACCCTCGCAATCGCCGATTCCCCCACCGGCTTGGTGACCCGGACGGTCAGCACACCTGTCTGGTTTACCATGCCGGCCAGCACCGGCGAGCCGGTACCGACCTGGCGGGGCACCGGCTCGCCGGTTAACGCCGCCGTATTCACCAGAGATTGTCCGGAAATAATGTCGCCGTCCAGCGGTACCTGCTCACCGGGGTTGATGACAATGACGTTCCCAACCTGCACCGTGTCCGGAGACACTTTGTTAACCGTCTCCCCTTGCTTCAGATTGGCATACTCCGGTCGCAATTCCAGCACAGCCACAATGGACCGGCGTGAACGCTCCACCGCCAAATCCTGCAAAAACTCTCCTACCTTGAAAAACACCATGACACTCA
Organism: Veillonellales bacterium; assembly: GCA_039680175.1. NCBI lineage: Bacteria > Bacillati > Bacillota > Negativicutes > Veillonellales > Veillonellales bacterium. Next base: position 16,221 of record JBDKTO010000066.1, read on the forward strand.
CAGCCTCCGGCATCTCCTGCAGCAAAAAAGCCCCCGCCGTAGCGACCGTCATTAAAAAGTTTTCATCCAGGAATGTCCCCTTACCGACATTGCGCACCGCACTGGCTACCACATTCCAGCCGCTAATTCCGTAAGCCAGCAAAAAAACCGCATACTCGCCGACGAAATAGGGCGTGGCATGCAAGGCCTCCCGAAAAATTGACCCCGCTACCAATAAAACCAGCGCCACGCCGATTAAAACGAGCTCGCGGGTGATATTAAATTCATCCGTACTATGTTCATGCTGGTGCTCATGCCCGCTCACTTACCCTTCCCCCTTTACGCCACCGTTGTTCTACTCATGGCTGATATGCTCCAAACCCTGGTGCATCAAATCCACCACATGGTCATCGTCCAATGAATACCAGGCTTCTTTCCCATCCTTCCGGAATTTGACCAGCCTGGCACTGCGCAACACGCGGAGCTGATGGGAAATTGCCGATTGCCCCATAGAAAGTGCTGCGGCAATATCGCACACACACATCTCCTGGTTAACTAAGAGCTGTAATATTTTAATCCGGGTACCATCGCCTAAAATCTTAAACGTTTCCGCCAGCTGCTGCACCGTATTTTCCGGCAGCAGTTCGGCTTTAGCGCGGCATATCATCGCGGGATGCTCGCACTTCTCCTCGCACATATCACATAATAACTCTTTCATACGTCACCTCAATCGTTGCGTTATTTCTGAATCCTTGCACCGTACGGCTATCGCAGCCGTATCGTCCCCCTGCTGCCTGCCGTGGTATCCGCACAAGCGCTACATTATCTTATATGATTATATGTTCATATATAATATTAAAGGCTGCCAAACCGCTTGTCAAGTCTGCGCCGTCATATCCTCGTATCGGATTTCACCAATAAGCAAGCGCCATGCTTGGCATATTCTAAAAAACCGCCCACCCCGAAGGATGAGCGGCAGATTTCTGAAATTAGTCTACTTAAATACCATTCTTTTTCTGTTGAAAAGTTGTTTCCTCTTGAGCGATTTCCTCCAATGCTATGGTAACTGGCTTTGATGACTTGCAGTCTACCAAAGGTTTGCTGCCATCGACTATTTCTCTCGCACGTTTAGCCCCTAAAACAGCAAGGATATATTTATTATCAACCTTACTTAACAATTCATTTAATGATGGATGAACCATTGCCGTTTGCCTCTTTTCGTTATTTACCGCTGCAGCTATCTTCGCCTCCAACGTTACTGTTAAGATTTTATATTAACATAATATATTATACCATACTTTTGACCTTAAAAAATAAAAATTCCCTGCCCCAGCCAGCGGCCAAGATAGGGCGACTTTAAATTTAGTAAAATATAACCTTTTATTCTTTGCCTGCTTACCGATAATCTTCTTTAATACTTCCTCGGTTTATCCTGTCCATCTAAAGCCATGGTGTTTTTGAACAAGACTGTCTCATTTCCCGGTTCATAACTTATCTTCCTTATTATATCCCGCCTGCCGGTTTAATTTCAAACCGTCAGGCGGCTTCGTTTAGGTTTTGCTTTATTCCGGAGAATCAGTATGGATATATACTGATTCTATATTGTTCACACTGACGCCCAATTTTTCCTGTACCGTCAACACTCCCATGCCGATGAGCAGCTTTCTGCCGTCGCCTCCGTTGTCGGCAGTCATAGCCGCAGCCGACTTATTAAGGGGTTTAATACTCAAAGCTCCGTCGGTATAAGTGACGCTGAATTCGGCAACAGTACCGGAAGCACTGGTAATTGTAAAACTGCTGACGGAAGAATTGTTTGTCTTAGGTTCCGGCAAAGCAGCGGCAGGAGAAGGATTGGACGTCAATGAGACCGTACCATTGCCCTGCGTTAAACTAAAGATTTCAGCCGTCTGAGAAGCGCCTGCGCCGACAGTAGTTACTACTATATTCTTGGCAGGAGCAGTCATTGCTGTTGTGCCGCTATTGCTGCCGCCGAAAGCTGAAATCGTGAAGGTATTCCCGGTTGTACCGACAGAATAGCTCCGCGTATTCCCTTCGATACTGGCAGTAATGGTTGAGGCTGGCGCTGCTGTCCGAACGGTAGGCGATAGCGCGGCGTTTCCGGCAGCAGCATTAGCTGTACTGCTTGTGCTGCTTCTGCCGGCTGGTTGACTGCTGCCTGCAGTTGCACCCCCATTGGTCGAGGTGCCGCTAGTCGTTGTCTGCGTGCTTCCTGTACCTGCTGCCGTATTTTGAGACGGCGCCACACTGCCAGAAGTACCGCCTTGCTGAGCGGAAGTATCGATACTAATTGAAACCGGTACAGGCTGAGTAACCGGTCCGGTCCCCTGGGGCGTAGTATCAACGATCGGTTTCGGTTTAACCTGGTCTATCTGCTGCGAAGTATTCTGCTGGATAATCTCACCGATAGCTGCCGCCGGCTGATTGGTGGATAACGTATAATTGCCCGCATCTGCTCCGGTCAGGGCAATGCCGTCTGCCGTCACTAATTTGTTTTTACCGGCAGTTTCGTCATTGTATTGTCCCGCTGCCGTATTGTCAAGACTTACGCTGTCTCCGGCCACTACGCCGTCCAATTGGTAGTTAGAGGTATGTAAGACAGCGGTTTTATTGCCGTCATAGGTTTTGCTGACCGTGCCGACGAGGCTGGGAGTTATCGCCGCCTTATCGATCGCCCCTGTCATGCTGTTGACATAGGTTACATTGTAGTTGCTGCCGTTGTTGCCGTCATTAATCACGGCTGCCGGTGTCAATGTTTTATTGCTGCCGGAATTTTTATTGTCATAGGTTTCCGTCAGGCTGGTAAAGCTGTCGCCCGTCTGCAAACTGCCGCCGCTGGTAATAGCTGGCGTAGCCGCCGCACTCGTGGTGCCGTCGTAGGTCTTGGTATTGGCCGCTGCCGTGATGGTCAGGCTGCGGGGCGTGATATCGGCCGTGGTTGGCGCGGTCGTGTTATAGGTGTAGTTGCTGCTGTCGTCTCCGCTGATGGTAATGCCGCTTATAGTAACCGTCTTGCCGGTTCCCACGTTTTTATCGCCGAAAGATCCCGTTCCGCCAATGAAAAGCACATCTCCGGCCACCCGGTTATCTCCATAGGTAACAGTAGCACCTACTGTACCGTCGTAGACTTTATTTTGACCGGCTGCCGTCACTGCCAAATCGCGTTTTCCAATATTAGCATACGCTGTAGCAGTAGGCGATACACCATAGTTACTTGCCAAGCCTCCATTTGCACCATTAGACAAGGTAATTCCAGTAATGTTAACGATTTTATTTATGCCTGCGTTTTTATCTTCAAAAGTGCCTGTACCGTTGACTGTTACCGTTTCAGTGCCGACAAAGCCGCTTAAACCATAACCCATTACTGTCGCTGTTACCATGCCGTCATACACCTTATTTGCTACCGTAATCCCGGTCATAGTCAATGTCTTCTTGATGATATTAGCCGTAACCGAAGCATCGTCGAGACTGTAGTTCGAAGCAAGACCACCATTTATTCCATTCGATAAGATGTAAACTACCAACACTTTCTGGTTATCTCCTGCATTCTGGCTGTCGAATGCACCGGTGGCCGTAGCGCTGACGGTTTCACCTCCGACAAGGCCGGATAGGCTGCCTACGGTAATTACCGCACTGGAAGTGCCGTCATAGGTTTTATCAGCTGCCGTGCTGCCGGTTACAGTCAAGGCCTTTTTGCCAATTGTAGCTGTAAGTCCTGTGGTATCTGCCAGGCTGTAGTTTGATGCAAGTCCCCCGTTTGTTCCGTCGGCTAAGGTATAACTCGCGGTTGCCGTCCGGCTGCCTGCATTTTTGCTGTCGAATACACCGGTTGCCGTAGCACTAACGGTTTCACCGCTGACAAAACCGGATAGGCTGCCTACAGCAATGACTGCATTGGCAGTGCCGTCATAGGTTTTATCGGCGGCCGTGCTGCCGGTTACAGCCAAGTCCTTTTTGCCAATTGTTACTGCCGCATTCGCGCTGTCCAGGGCTGGCAGTTGATAATTTGCTGCCAGGCCGCCGGAGCCGTCGCTGGCATTCTGCAAGGTGATCGCACTTATATAATTGCTGCCATTGTCGACTACATTTTTGCTGCTTGCTGCTGCTCCTCTATACGTTAAGGTCTCGCTGCCCACTCCGGTTATAATCGCTACCTTGCCTGTCAGATCGGTCGTACCATCATAGGTTTTACCGGCGAAAAGGCTGACTGTCTTAGCCGCTATTGTAGCAGTAAGGCCTGCGGTATCTGCCAGACTGTAGTTTGATGCAAGTCCCCCGTTTGTTCCATCGGCTAAGGTATAACTTGCGGTTGCCGTGCGGCTGCCTGCATTCTGGCTGTCGAATACACCGGTTGCCGTGGCGCTGACGGTTTCACTTCCGACAAAGCCGGATAGGCTGCCTACGGTAATTGCCGCATCCGCAGTGCCGTTATAGGTTTTATCGGCTGCCGTGCTACCGGTTACGGTCAAGGCCTTTTTGCCAATTGTGGCAGTAAGGCCTGCGGTATCTGCCAGACTGTAGTTTGATGCAAGTCCCCCGTTTTCTCCATCGGCTAAGGTATAACTCGCGGTTGCCGTTCGGCTGCCTGCATTCTGGCTGTCGAATACACCGGTTGCCGTGGCGCTGACGGTTTCACTTCCGACAAAGCCGGATAGGCTGCCTACGGTAATTGCCGCATCCACAGTACCATTATAGGTTTTATCAGCTGCCGTGCTACCGGTTACGGTTAAGGCTTTTTTGCCAATTGTAGCAGTAAGTCCGGCGGTATCTGCCAGACTGTAGTTTGATGCAAGTCCCCCGTTTGTTCCATCGGCTAAGGTATAACTCGCGGTTGCCGTCCGGCTGCCTGCATTCTGGCTGTCGAATACACCCGTTGCCATAGCGCTGACGGTTTCACTTCCGACAAAGCCGGATAGGCTGCCTACGGTAATTGCCGCATCCACAGTACCGTTATAGGTTTTATCAGCTGCCGTGCTGCCGGTTACGGTCAAAGCCACCTTGCTGATGGTCAGCGCTGCTCCGGAATAGCTGATATCGTAACCCTGATTGTCTGTGGAGTATAGGTTAATATAATACGTGCCGGCATTTTTTTCGTTGCCGTTACCATAGACTTTGCCTGTTCCCAGCAGCGAGGTGTCAACAGTGCGATCCAGAGAATAGTTTGCTGGACCGGTGGTAACGGCAATGCCGTCATAGAGCTTAGAGCAGCTCTCCGCCGTCACCGTTAATGGCTTAAGAAAATCTCTCAGCAACGGATAGCTGTAGCCGTCGTAGATGCGCCAGATCGCACTGATATCGCCGCCAACCGTCGCAATCTTCCAGTCGGAGGAATAATTGGTACTTTGCTCCATTTGAGTCAAAGTCAGCCCGCCTACACCGGAGACAAGGGTATGGCTATCACCATTCACGCCAATGGCGCTAAGGCCGGAATTATTATCAGTACTCCAGTAGCAGCTTGTAACCTTACTGGTTCTGGAATCGCCCTGGGAATTTTCATTGTCGCCAACAAGACCGCCGACCATGTTGCTCTGAGGGGCGGAAGGATATCTCGAATTGACGCTGATTGAACCGACATTGTAGCATTGATTGATAACTCCGCCATAATTATTATGACCGACCAATCCGCCTACATAGTAAGCGTAATTCCCCCCATGTACCGTGCCGGTAGTATAACAATACTGGATAAGGCCTTGGCTAGGCTTGTTAAAGCCTATATTTTCGCCAACCAATCCACCTACATATTCATCGCCAGTTACTTTGCCGGTATTATAGCTATATTGAAGGCTGCCTTGGCTAAACCCGGCCAGCCCGCCAACTTGGTATACTCCTGCCACGTCGGCGGTATTATAGCAATACTGGACAGCACCATTCGTAGTTATCCCACCGATCAAGCCCCCAACGTGATCAGCCCGACTGGTTACCTTGCCGGTAGTATGATAGCAGTGTGAAACCGTGCCGCCGTTGTGCTCGCCGAGCAAACCACCTGTATACATCCCATTGGACTCGCTGGTTACCGTACCGGTACTGTAAGAATCGTTGACATTTCCCCAATTGTACCCCACCAGCCCGCCAACGATGGCGTAATAGCAACCGCTGGAATCTTGAACAAAAGCCTTGGAAAGCACCGTGCCCGTAGCGTAGCAGTTTGTGATGCTACCGCCGTTATTGCTGCCCACAAGGCCGCCGACATTCTCACCTTTCACCCAGTAATCGATGGATTCAATGTAGTCAGGCAACGTTACATTACCACTGCTGTAGCAGCTAGTGATCGCAGCGGTGTTATAACCGATCAACCCGCCGATGTTATTTCCGCCGCCTGTTACGCTTCCCGTACTGTAGCTGTCGGAAACGGCACCCGTGTTATAGCCAATTAAACCGCCAACATTGCCTGCGGTTGACGACACCAAACCGGTGCTATAGCTGGTATCCTTAACCGTTCCGGTGTTATAGCCAATGAGCCCACCGGTATAACTCCCGGTTGACTTCACATCACTGGTGTTATAGCAGCCGCTGATCGTACTGGTGTTATAACCGATCAGCCCGCCGACATAAGCCGCACCACCGCTGACGCTTCCCGTGCTGTGGTAACCAGAAACGGCACCGAGGCTATTATTATAACCGATTAAACCGCCGACGGTTCCTCCGTTTGACGTCACCGAACCAGAGCTGTAACTTTTGTCCTTATCTGCACCGGTAACCGTACCCGTATTATAGCCGATTAAACCGCCAACGTAAATTTGGTCGCTGGTGCCGGTCATCGTCACGGCACTATCGTTGTAGCTGTCTTCGATCAAAGCAGCGTTCCAGCCAACTAATCCGCCGATATAACTATTGCTCGACGTCACCGAGCCAGTTTTGTGCCAACTGCCACTGATAGTACTCTTATTATAACCTACTAGGCCGCCGACCCACGACACGCCTTTAACAGTTCCCGTACTATAGCAAACGCTGATGGTGCCTGAGTCATTATTCCCCACTAGCCCGCCAACATAATTTGTGCCGATAATATTTCCCGTGCTCCAGCTACCGGTGATTTGGCCGCCGGTGTTATATCCCACCAACCCGCCGGTATAATTTGTGCTGGATTCTACCGTAGAGGAACTGAAAGAGTTAGCAATCTTTGCCGAGTTATAGCCTACCAGGCCGCCGGTGTATACATATTTACTCGACTGGCTTGTTCTGATCACCGTTCCGCTGCTGCTGGAGTCGGAAATGCTGGCTTTGCTATCTTCGTTGGCGCCCGCCAGGCCTCCCATTGATTTTCCGTTGGTGCTCACCGTTACCGACACAGCACTGGTGGAAGCGGTGATCGTGCCGTAATTATCCCCTACCAGCCCGCCGACATTTTTCGTGCCGCTTACCGTTCCTGCGCTATTACAATTTTCTATGGTACCATTGTTATAACCCACCAGAGCGCCTACGCTGCTACCGCTACCGGTGATGTTGACGTTTGTCAAGCTGATGTTGCGAATAACCGCCGTACTGCCGGTGTAGCCAAACAGACCAATATTGCTACTAGTCCCGCCGCTAATGGTAAGCTTGCTTACGGTGTGGCCGAGGCCGTCGAAGATGCCGGTAAAGGCGGACGTGCTGGTACCGATTGGCGACATGGCTTGATTGGTTGCACTTGCGTCGACGTCGCAGCCCAACGCATACTGGCCGCCAAGGGTTAATGATGGAAGTTGGCTTTTGTAATTGTTAGCATTGAGAACGGTATAGATTTGACCGCCGATACTCAGAGTAGGACTGTTTCCCGACAGAGTGATTTTCGCGCCGCTGCCCAAGCTGTATTTCCCACCGGAACCATAGGTCAGGACCATACCAGCGTTATCGCCGCTGGCGGTAATGTTGGCACTAACATTGATATTGTTGGCAGCGGACAGTGTCAGCTTAGTATTAGCCGACCAGCTTACCGCAGCATTAACATTGATATCGCCAGCCTCGCTGCCTATCGTAGCTGTTGAAATACCAATATTACTCCCGCCGAGATTGGCAGCCAAGGTATCGGCGCCAATGCCACTGTCGGTTTGTGCACCACTGCCACTGGTAATAGTAAAATTGGCAGGGTCGAGTAGCCAATTGCCGCTCATGCCTTTTGCAGCCGTAGTAGTTACCCTGGCCGTACTGCCGACGGTCAAATGTTTACCCGAGGTTTCTACCTTTCCGCCGTTACCGTTTTCGCTACCACCTTTGCCCGTTATCGCGCCGTTAAAATCCGTAGTTTTATCGGCCCAAACGACGACCTTGCCGCCGCTGCCGCTGGTAACGGCATCGGCCTTGAGTGCGACATCCGCTGCTATCGTGGTCGTTGCCGCATGCTGCTCGGTGCCGCTGCCCTGGTAGTTGCCGCCGACCAGGATCGTACCGCCGCCCTGGTCGCCAGAAGCGTCAAGCGCAGCATTGGCGACGCTGATATTGTTGCCCAGGATTTTAATCGTTCCGCCGGTCTGGCCGCTTGCTTTGCCGGAGGCGTCCAGCGTACCGCTGACCTGTACTGTGCCGTTATCGCCGCCGTCTAACAAAATGACGCCGTTTTTCGCGTTGATGCTTTTGGCCCGGACGACGCCGCTGTTGTTAACCGCCGTTGCGGCTAAAATATCGGCTGCTCTCGCGGTCATGATGACTTTGCCGCCGTCGGCTTCCATGAGGTTTTTATTTTCTGCCAGGGCGTTGACCGCCGACTGGTTGACAGCGAGACTCAACATGCCGTCGCCGTCCATATCCAAAGTGACAGCATTGCCCGTGCCTAAAGCGACTGTGCCTTTATTGGCGACGATAACGCCCTGATTGGAGACTTGTCCGCCCAAGAGAGCTACAGAACCGCCGTCAGTCGCCGTGATGGTTCCCTGGTTGACGACCGAGCCGCCATTGCCGGTGAAGTTGTATTTTCCGGTTTGAAAGTCTTTATCACTCAGGCTCAGTGTCGATGCCACTAGGCCGCCGACATTGACCTGGGCGCCTTTAGCGAATAATACGCCGTTGGGGTTGATAAGAAAGACTTTGCCGTTGGCGTTCAATTGGCCGTAGATGCTGGAAGCGTTGTTGCCGAGAACCCGGTTAAGGGCAACGGAACTGGCTCCCGGCTGATAGAAGTTCACCTTTTCATTGGCCGCGATGTTGAAGCTTTGCCAGTTGATGCCCATTTTGTCGGTAGTCTGGGTAATGTTGGTGGTATTTCCCTTTTGGGCGATGCTACCCGCACCGGACACGACTTGTCCGCCCTGGGGACTTGCGTACGCCCCTGTCATCGTGGAGAACAGGATACTTGCCGCCGCTACCGGCGGCAGCAGCCTTTTGGCAACCCGGGATGCCATTTGGATGACGTTATTTTTCACTGCCCGCTTTTTCTGCTTAGCTGGCCGGTATATCGCCCAGTGGGGTTTGCCCCGCTGCCAAGATCGACGCCATTTTCGTTGTATTTTCATTGTGCCTTCCTCCTTGTCTATCTTAACTTTTACGTGCTATGGGTAACGAGGATTTGTCATTGCGAACGCAGCGAAGCGGAGTGCGGCAATCCCTCTGACCTAAGGCGCAGCACCGGAGATCGCCGCGTCGCTATCGCTCCTCGCGATGACAATAAGGATGGTTTAAAAATATTTTATCGTTTGCAGCCAGACGCGCCCGTTGTCGTCGGGAGCCGAGGCTGCCGGATTGTCGGTGGTAATCTTCCAGGCGTAATCGAGACGCACAGCATAGCCGTCCGGGCTGTTCCAGATGAGGCCGAGCCCGGCGCCGGCCAGGACGCGTTTATTCTCCCCCGCTCCGGCCCAGGAATTTTTATTGATCCGGGCTTTGCCGTTATCGTAAAAGGCAGCCAGTTGGAAGTTGGGCTTTGGCAGATTCCAGCGGAATTCTCCGGTAAAGAGATAGCCTTCGTCGCAAGAGGCTTCACCGACCGGATAGGCCCGTACGCCGGTGGGGCCGCCAAGCTGCAGTTTTTCCGAAGAGTCCAGGTTTTTATCGGACAGTTGGCCGGTAAAAGAAGCATACAGGGTTAATCGGTCATTGATGTACTGGAGCCGCCTTCCGGTCATTTCGGTTTTGCCGAAGCTGCCGCCGGCCTTGGCATTGGCGTCGCTGGCGACGGCGTCGCCCGAATCAAGGCTGAGATCACCTTTTTCATAAGTCAGGCTGAAGCTGTTGACTCCGCCGCCGCCAAAGTTGTCCCGGCTGTCGCCGCTTAGGCCGAATACCCACACCTCGGCTCGTTTTCGGTTGTCGGAAGCGTTTCGGTCAATTTGATCCTTTAGCAATTTGTTATCGTATTCCACTCTGGCGTTCAGGTTGAAATCCCGGGAACGCTTGAGGGCAAAGGTTTCATAGAGGCTGGTGGTCTTCGACACGCCGCTGGCCCCCAGGGGGGCAAAGGTATTGCCCAGCAGGTAATGCATCTGTGAATAGCCTACGCCGAATTTGGCTCCCTCGCCGCCGGTGGGGATCAGATAATCGGTGCTGTAGTTGTACATCCCGCTGCCGGCGTACACGCCGCCTACATTCAGGAGGTCGCCGCGACCGGAAAAGTCATTGATATTCAGGGAAACCCCGAGCCGGTTCTTGCCAGTATAACAGTTGCCCCAGTTGTCGGCGTAAGTCTGGCCGTTTATTTTCGCGGTATCGGTGATGGCGACGACAAGATCGGAGGTGCCGGCGTCCACGCCGGGGACTAACGTCGCTTTGACGCTGACGCCGCTCAGGTCATTCAGAAAGAGCAGTGTCCGGTCAAGCTTGTCCTTCTGGACATAGTCGCCGCTGTTGAGGCCGCTCAAAAAGTTTACTGCCACAGCGGTTTTCAGGCCGGAGTGATTCTGGATGTCGATTTTGCCGTACCGGCCGATGATGACGGCGATTTCGACAACGCCGTCTTTTACGGCCTGAGCCGGGATATAACCATTAGCCACCAGATAGCCCTGTTGGCGAAGGTGCTGGGTGATTTTAGCGGCAAGGTTATTGAGATCCGTCAGAGTCAGTTCCCTGCCCGCCTCGCTGGCTACCAGCGCTAACAGTTCTTCCTGTGGTACCGGCGGCAGCGCCCCGGTAATCCGAAAGCTGCTTACGGCAATTCTTTGACCGCCACCGTTTTCTGCCGCCGCTTTCTGACCTTCGACGGTAATTTGCGGTGTCTCATGCACCGGCTGCTGCAGAACCGGCTGTTTGTTCCCCCCCAGTACGATGCCGGCATCCGGCTGCACTGCGGCATAAACCGGGCAGGCTGCCATGGATAGCAGCGTTAAACCGGTGAGAATTCGTTTTTTGTGCTGTGCAAAGTTGTTAAGCATTGATTTCTCCTTTTTCAATATACTTTTGGGGTGAAATGTAAGCTATATAAGTCCCTGCTATTGGCTGTTCACTATCTTCAGCCGCGTGCTATTCACTTTAGCTAATTGCTCTCAGCCCATTGCTCCTGTTATGGCTTGTGTCAAGTCCTCCATATTCTTCAGCTTCAGTTCGCTGCTGATAACAACCAGCGAGGCTTCGGGCCCTTCCAGGCCGATCAGTTTCATGCCGGGAAACCGAAAGAGCAGCGAGCCGACACTGGCGTCATCGGCATCCTGCATATCAAAAATGACTACGTCGGGAACAATAATCGCCAACGCGGCCAGCGTGGCCGCTATCGGCAATTCCACATAGGTAACCCGAAACGCGCTGCTATCTTTCAGTCTGGCCGCCAGCCCGGCCACTAGCAGAGATTTGCCGAGGATGACCACTTCCAAAGATTTTGGCATTGCCTTAAACTCCTTTACCAGAACTTTTTTGCTGCTTTCAGACATAAAAAACAAAAATGGAACATATTTCTATGTTCCATTTTAGCAAGTTATATTTTTTTTGACCCTGTCAAAAGTAACAGGGTCAAAAAATTTTTTTAAAATTTTTATTAAAAATTCAGATGGGAAATATGGGCGAGCAACTGTGTCCGGTTCGTCAAATGAAGCTTGCCGATAATCTCGTTCACATGATAGCACACGGTTCTTTCACTGATGGTAAGCGCCGCACCGATTTCTTTATACGTCATCCCCTGGGCCAGCAAATTCAGTACCTCGGCCTGACGGGGACTCAACTCCGGCTGTTCCGGCACTGCCGGCTTTACAGGCTGTTTTTCGCCAGTGCTCCGGTCTTGGGCGGCAAACTCCCGCAAAATCCGCTTCGCCATTCCTGAGGCCAGCACTGCCTCACCGGCGGCCAGCCGCCACAGCTCCGTCAAAAATTGCTGTGAATTCATGCCCTTAAGCAAATAGCCGGATGCTCCGGCCCGGATCGCAGCGAATAAATGCTCATCATCTTCCGATACCGTCAGCATGACAATCTCTATTGCCGGAAAGTCCCGTTTGATCAATCGTGTGGCTTCAATCCCGTCACAGCCGGCCATCTGGACATCCATGACAATCATCTCCGGCTGAAGCATCGCGACCTTGTTCAAAGCCTCCAGGCCACTCCCCGCCGTACCGATTACCTCGATGCCGTTGTCCTGCAAAAAGCTTTTCAGCCCTTCCAGATATAAAAAGTTATCATCAACCAACAGTAATTTCATGGCTTTGCCCTCCCTTGCCAAGGGGCAGCCGGACAGTCACCCGTGTCCCGGCACCCGGAGCAGAATCTATTCTCAGCCCCCCGCCGATCTCGCCGGCCCGCTCCTGCATAATACTGAGACCGTGACGGTTATCTTTAGCAGCAAGCACAGCCGGATCAAAACCGCTGCCATCGTCTTCAATCACAACGACAGCCTGTCCCTCAGCGATATAAAATGATACGGTAGCCTGACTGGCACAGGCGTGTTTACGAATATTGGCCATGGCTTCCTGAATAATCCGCAGCAACTGCAATTCCACGCTCGGCGAGAACTGCGCCGCAATTTCCGGGGAAATCAGCAAATCGGTATGAATCCCATAGGTACGCTCGTACCATTCTATAAACTCATGAAGCGCCGGCACAAGCCCTTTGCCGGAACCGGACTTCAATCCGGCCAGCGACTCGCGGACACTGCGATGAAAGTCGCCGCTGAGCGCCACCAGCTTCTGCAGTCTGCTGTCAGCTTCGTCCAGCCGCCGCCCGGCCAAAAGATTGCGCAGCTGCTCATACTGCAGTTTCAAATAGCTCCAAATCTGGCCCGACCCATCATGCAGTTCCCGCCGCAGCCGGTCCCGCTCGGTCGCGATGACCAAGGCTTTTTGCTGCTCGGCAATCCGGGCCTGCGCCTTTTTCAACTCCGTAATATCCTCCAAAACGATGGCCTTGCCCATCTCATGGTTTCTCCAGCCCGTAAGCGGCGTAACCCGATAAAGATAAAAACCGCCAGCCAGCGAAATCCCGCCTGTCCGCACCTCCCGGCCGCCAGCCAGTTCGGCCAAAGCCGGCCAAGGAGCCAAGGCCGTCGCCGCCCAGCTGCCGGTCAGGCCCGTCTTCTGTCCGCCCAGCAATTGCTCTGCGGCCGGATTTACTTCTACAATATAATCCTGATCATCCAAAATAATCAGACTGTCGTTCATGTTATGCGTAACCGCAGTTTGGGCCAACTGCGCCAGGTTAAGAACCCGCAGGCGGACAAAAATCCACGACCAGATTATGCCGCTCAGCAGAAAAGCCAGCGGCAGCGGCGGTATGACCCTGTCCTGATCAATGACCCATAATATATGCCCGGTCACCGCTATCAACGGATTGCTCGGCAGGGCCGCGAACTGCCACCGCCTGAGGCCCTTAAAACGAAACGCCAAAACAATACACAGAAGACAAACCAATAAGAACTGAAGATAGCCGATAATGGTGATTCCCCAGTAGATCGGCCCGCGGATGATGCCGAAAGTCGTCCCGTCCCAGACCACCCCCCGCCAGTATCCCCCGTGCCAGCCGGTAGTTAAGAGCGCCAGCATGCCAAAAGCAGACGCCGCAACCAATATCCCCACGGCGATTTTCGTAGCCCGGGTGTTTTCCCCGGCGAGATTCACAACAAACAAAAGAAAAATCGGAATGAAAGCCAAAGCGCTCAATTGTTGTATTCTAACCCAAAAAATCTTATCCTCCGGCGCAAGGCTGACAGTAACCATGACTAAAGATAACAGGAATACCGCCCTGAGGGACAGTCCAAAAATCCAATACCGCGCCGCCATCATCCTCCGGTACTGCCAGGCATACCCTGCTATAGCCGCCAGTGCTGCTGCCGCCAGTAAATAAACCCATATCTCTTTAATTGGGTAATAAATCATGATCTGCAGCGACGATTCATTCATCAGCAAAAGCCTTTCTTCCATCAAGATGATGGGGGAAATTCCCATGACTATCTTCATTGACTTCGATTAATTATGTGTTTATTATTCGACAGTTACCAACTATCCCCTTCCACCTTTCCTTTTCGTTTCCTTCTTCGGCCGATGAATGCAGCAAGCATGTTAAGGCATTCAACATAAGCGAAGCAACGATTGCGGCTTGCATTTTGTGCTTATCTCAATGTCCCGATTTTTATCAAATTATTTACCGCTTTAGAAACCGTATATTTCGTCTATAGAAAATAACAAAAAAAGATATGTTTCCCCTATCACTCCGGTTTATTTGAGGAAACATATCTTCTTCTTCCTGTCAACACATCATATCATGGTGCATTCACTGGTTCCATACACTATCTTTCGGTTGCTTTCCTTTGCGGGAGTTTAATCGTTTTTTTCTAGGCATTCTTCAATATTTCTAAGCAAATCAGGACAAAAATGAGATGCTGCCTGGGTAAATAGCTTTAAATGATATTCTTCATCCTTAATAATACGCTCCAGCAATCCCTTAATATGAATGTCCTCAATGAGAAAATGATGCTTCCGATATTGTTTAATTGCCTGTTTTTCCGCTGCAATATCAGATGCTAACCGGTCGCAAATATCTGCTCCATAGAATACATACGATGCATCCCAAAATATTGGGCAATTATTTGTAATAGTTCGATACTTAGGGTCAACTCCCAAAAGAAGAATGCTCTCAGCAAGAAGCTCGAGATGGTGCATTTCTATGATCGCGATACATTCTTCTAATTCAGCCAAATCTTCATATTGATCATCAAACATAAAGTGGTGATGCATGTACTGATTGATTGCTGTCAGTTCGCTTACATTGCCTGCGTAATCCTCAAGGAGCAGCGTAGCATAAAAAAAATTTGGCTGGATCACTTTAGGTTCAGGATAATGGTCAGGAAGGGCACACCAACTTTTTGTATGTTTCTCAGCCTGAGATTCATCAGTTTTTTTCGCCATTTCAGAACCCCCTGTAATTAACTCTTAAGTATTATTATTTCCTTTAAGTGTCTATTATTACAGTAATTTCTTGAGAAACATTCCAGTCAAACCCCATGGAATCAGCTATTTTTATCAGGTTTTGACGAGCCGGTCTTAAAAGAGCAAAACCGGGTAAAGTGATTCAAGTTACCATTGATTAATTTGTTTTATATACTGCCTTCTCTTCTTCAGGAATACGAATACATAGAAGAAGCAGTGCATTACATAAACTTGCTAATACTGCTGTAAAAATTGCATTACAGAGCAAAGGTATACTCAGCATTTCTATCGCCACGGCAATATAATTAGGATGCTTTACAAATCTATACGGTCCCGTGCGTAAGGGTTTATTTCCGGGAATCACTAAAATCCTTGTATTCCAATAATTCCCCAAACTAATAATACACCAATACCGAAGAATTTGTGCATTTATCAATAATATACCCCAAATATACCAATACCTATTTATCGTCCAGCCATTAACATAACATTCTAATATCCAGCCTAAAATCCAGCTGGTATGCAGAATAAAAAACATGTAATAATGACCTGCTCCATATTCGAGTGCTCCAAGTTTTATTACCGCTTTGCGATTGCGGTTAGCAATATAGAGTTCAACGGCCCTTTGACAAATAATGATTGCTGCTAAAATAAAAATTATTGCTTTTACCATTTAAATAGCACCTGCTCCGCACTAAACCCAGGACCTAAAGCTAACAGTACACCGTACTTTCCTTCTTTTATATTTTGGGACATAAAATCCTTTATTTCAAATAAAATAGAAGCACTTGACATATTCCCAAAGTCGTGCAAATTTTGCCTTGCATATCGTAGTGCCTCGTCTGTCAAGCCAAGGCTTTCTTTATAAGCCTCTATGACTTTTGCTCCACCCGGATGGACAATATAATGCTCTATTTCTTTTGATTCTATCGTCCAAGCATTACAAGCCTTATTTAGTAATTCCGGCAAACATTTTTTTATAATGTGCGGGATAGTTTTAGAAAACCGAACCTTCAAGCCAGTTTCTATAATATCCCATCCCATAATGTCTGCCGAGTTAGGAAATAAATGGCTAAAACTATCTACTATTTCTGGTCCTTTCCCTCCTACTGACAGTAATACAGCAGCTGCCCCATCACTAAAAATGCTAGCACCTACTAAATTAGCTTTTGAGAAATCATCTCGTTGGAAAGTTAGGCTGCATAACTCTAATGCCACTAATAATACCGATTTCCCTTTTGTTATTCCAGCTATTTCCGCCGCCCGTGCTAAGCCTGATACGCCGCCGGCGCACCCCAGTCCCCAGATAGGAATACGTTTACTATTCTCTGGCAAACCAAGTTTTTGTGTTAGACTGGCATCAATAGTAGGTGTAGCAATTCCTGTAGACGAAACAAAAATGATTGCCCCGATATCTTTAGGCTCTACTCCAGCCTCTGTCATAGCTGCCCGACTGGCCTTTTCTACTAAATCTATTCCCACTAGTTGATAGATTCGATTAGCCTCGGTAAAAGAATGTTCTTCTTGATACCAATGTAACGGCATCGATACATACCGTTTACTAATATGACTGTTATCAAATACTGCAAGCAAACGATTTATATCTTTATACGACTGTCCAAATGCTCTAAACGCAAAGGCCTTTCCTTCTTCTTGTGATATTGCATATTGCGGTGTCGCAGTACCTATAGCTTGTATTTTTATATTTCCCATTTCACCATTACGCCCCCTAGTTTATAAACTTCTTAAGGATAACTTATTTTATTGAATTTTAAAAAATACCAAAAAAAAAGAGAAAAAACGGTCTATGCATTCGACCGTTTTTATCATTATAAACTATTTGAGGAATATATTCTGTATCGCCTTAAAAATTCATTTTAGCCCCAAAAAAATCAATATTTTCCTGAGCTACTAACATACGATCATTATCAATTGTCACCATATGGTAGGAATTTTGTAACAAAACTTTTCTGATTTCAGTCGAACCCACATGAGTTTGTACATAATCAGCATTTTTTACACTCGCGGTATCATCTTCGTTAGCATGAATTAGCAGTAAGGGCGTCTTAATGCACGGCATATGTTTTTTTACGCGGCTAATTAGCCGAAAATTCTGATCCATTACTACCCCGGGCACTTCATCATAGACTAACGTTGCTGTATTCGTCTGAACTATTTTTCGCAGCCGTTCATTTTTAATTCCATAAGGCGGTCGCTCTGAAAAGGAATAAATATATTTTACCGGGGTATAATACGCCAACGGGATCAAAAATGAATACCATGGGATGGTCCAGCCGTCATAGAATAAAGTGGTTGACATCAAGGATACTGCCGGTATTTCTTTAAATTCAAAAGATAACTCCAGTGCCAGCACTGCCCCCATACATAAACCGGCAATACCCACTTTGTGATGACTTTGTTTCAATCCAAGATAGCGCTCACGGACCCGATCATACCAATTCTGCCACCGTGTATTTTTCAGTGCCTCGATCGTTTGGTTATGCCCAGGAAGGCAAGGAGCTGAAACAGTGAAACCTGCTTTATTTAATTTTTCGGCTAAAAACTTCATTTCGTAGGGATTGCCTGTCAAGCCATGAATAAGCAGCACAGCTTGTTCACCGCCTGGCAAATCAATATCATATTTATTCATTTTGCCACCATACTTTATCTAAATATCAAATCTCATTTTTTTAATAAACGTGCTGAGGAAAATTCATCCCCAGCACACCATACTCAATCAATGTCCAAGCCGTTTAAGAAGCTTTTCAAACAACTTGATGAATAAGTCGATTTCTTCATAGGTAATTGTAAGGGATGGCGCCAAAGTAAATACATTTTTATAGTAGCCGCCAATATCAAGCACCAATCCATAATCTTTGCCATCTACTTCAATATCGCCCTTCATTGCCTCATCGACAATAGCGTCAGCAAGCTGTTTATCCGGAGTAAATCCGTCGGTTTTGGTCATTTCAATGCGCAGCGCCAAGCCTAACCCGTCAACATCGCCAATAACATTATGACGTGATTTTAACTTTTTAAGCTGCTCCAACAAATAGGCCCCCTTCTCAGCAATGCTATGCTCTATGTTATGTTTTTTGCAGTATTCCAGTGTCGCCAAACCAGCCGCCGTACCTAATGGATTGCTGGCAAAGGTTGAATGAGTAGATCCGGGTGGGAATTTTTTCGGATTAATCATGTCTTCCTTTGCCCACATGCCAGAAATCGGATTCAAGCCGTTCGTCAGCGCCTTGCCAAACACAATGACATCAGGATCAATAGCAAAATGCTCGGCTGACCACAACTTCCCGGTACGATAGAACCCCATCTGAATCTCATCAACCACAAGTAAAATGTTATGCCGTTTTAAAATAGCTTGCAGCTTGCTAAAATATTCTTTGGGAGGAATAATATATCCCCCCGTCGCTTGAATAGGTTCAATATAAAACGCTGCAAACTCAGCTTCATTAACTTTAGGATCAAGGATGCCATAATATTCCGTTTCAAACAATTTTTCAAACTGCTTAATGCATTCATAACCACACGTTTTGGTTTGTTTGCCATAAAAGCAACGATAGCAATACGGAAAAGGAATAAAATTGGCACGATTGCCAAAATGCCCATACCGGCGACGATAACGATAGCTGCTGGTAATTTCCGATACAGCAATTGTCCGACCATGATAACCTCCCATAAAAGCAAACATGGATGATTTACCATGAGTATAATTACGGACTAATTTCAGGCTGTCTTCTACTGCCTGCGCGCCACCGACATTAAAATGTATTCGTCCTTTTGAACCAAAACGTTTTTCCGTTTCCGTCGCAATTTCATATGACAGCATAATTTTTTCCTTGTGCAGATATTGGCAAGCAAGCTGCGGCAACTTGTCCATTTGTTTTTTGTAACCTGCTTCGATTTCGGCATTCCTATAGCCAAAGTTTACTGCCGAATACCACATTTGCATATCCAAATAAGGCTTGTCTGCTCTGTCAAAAAGCCATGAACCTTCACAATGATCGAAAATTTTGGCTGGATCAATATAATGTACCGTGTCTCCATACGAACAATATTTTGCCTCAATTTCCAACAGTTGATTGTCATTCATTTCTTTCCAATTCATTTTGGTAACCTCGTTTCATTTTAATATAATCTGTTATGCAATAACATTCTTTTCAATCTGCTGTCTACGCAGATTCTCCTTAATATCTCGAAAATCAGTGTACACGTAATGAGGTATGTTTTCTTGTATACAATAATCGACTAAGTTTGCTTTAGCATAAACAAAATCAGCTACGCTTGCCAAACAAAAATCACTTCGACCATCGCCGATAAGATAGACAGGTAAGCCTTGTGCTGCCTTCTTAGCGGTATGGCATTTACATGTTCCTGCCTTACAACGCGCATAAGAATAGGGATAGGTAGTCACCAGTTTTTTATTAACAGAGCGAAGTTCATTTGCAATAACCGGCAGTCCCGATAGACCATTTTGGGCTAAAATATACTCAATAAAGACTTGAAAGCCATCACTAATGATAGCAAAAGGAACTTCCTCTTGCTGCAATTGCCGAACAAATTCAATAAAGGTAGTGTCGATTTCAATATCTTTCACAAAAGTCAAAATTTCCGCTAAAGGTGCATCAATTAAGGCGAATTGTTTACTCAAGCATTCTTGTGACCCTATCATTCCTTGCTGCCATATTTGTTCAATTTCCAACCACTTTGGCAAAGCAAACATCTCAAGCACAGCATCAGTCACATCAGATTTGGCAACTGTGCCATCAAAATCAATGGCAAAAAAATAATCCATGTTATGAACTCCCTTCCACTAAAAACATAAGATCCTAATTATGTAGATAGTAAATTATTCATTTAAATCGTGGCAGAAAATTCGCCTGCACCCTCCTTTCTCCCTCAAGCAATATTAACGGCTAACAAAGTAAGCACCCCCACAAATAAGTAAAATGCCCACCATTCTTGAAAGGGTAAAGTTTTCGTGAAAGATAATACAGCCAACAGCAATTGCAAATATATAATTAAGCGAGGTAAGCGGAACAACCACACTGAGATCACCGCTTTTGAGAATAAAAATCCACAATAACAGATCAATGGCGCTAATTGCCACGCCAAACAAAATTAAGGGATTTTGTATGACTTCACCTATCCACAGCAAGACTTCCTGGGTATTTTGCGGCGTTATTAGAGAGCGGGTACCCAATTTTATTAAAATCTCGCCAGTCGAATTGATGCAACACCATAGCACGATTAGGATCAGCAAGTGCTTCATTGTTTATCACCTCGTCTTATGTTTGCCTTGTATTTTTTCTAACGCTTTACGATCAGATTCAAAAACACCGGATAAATGAGCTAGCCCTCGTCGCAATAAGGGGTTGGCCGGATAAATCGCATGTTTGGTAAAGACAAAATGTGCGCCAAGATAAGCTTTAATTTCCGGGCTTGTCCATCCAAAGATGGCATATTTACAAGAATGATCCAGAGCATACTGCAGTATATCAAACCAGCTAACAAAATAAAGATTGTTTTCGCGAAATGCAGGGTACTCTGCCCCCATGTATTTATCAATTATGTACTCGCCGCGATGAAAACATAAGAAATACCCGATACAATGTCCTTGATAAGAATACTCAAAAACCAAGCCTCCTGAAGTGTCGTCATTTAGCACTTTTGCAAAAAAAGTCCTAGACAATTTATCAAAATGAATTCTACTATTTTTATAAACATTCTCATAAAGCCTATAATACGAGTTAATTTTATCGGAATTACAGAACTGCAAATCGCCCGTAGAAATTATCTGTAACTCAAGATCGCTGCGTTTTCTGAGTTTACGCCGGAAATTAGAACGATGCCTTTTGGAAAAGCGCGATAGAAACTCCGTTTCCGAGGTAAAATTAATTGGAACATAAGCCAATGCTTGACCTTCAATGAGTACAAAACCGGCAGCGGTCAAAGAACTGCAAATTTTATCTGCTAGAATAATTTCTTCAGCCGACAGAAAAGGGGCTTCTGTCGCAATATCTTTTACAATCAAGAACTTCACGTGCTCTTCGGCCATTTTATTTAGCAAGACAGGTTTTAGTTCTTGCAAGTTGATTTCTGCCGGAAACAACGCAAATTCCGACACGGTTGTCCCAATAAACAGTGCTCGGCGGCGAAATAAAAAATTGCAAAACTCGTCAGGAAGAAATCGACTTACAAAATGAACAAAATTTTGAATGGATTCGTCGGCAGTCAATAACAAGTCAAAATCAGTAGCAAATGCCGGTATTTGTTTTCCATTGAGTGCAACAAAGCAACTTTTAAAATCAGTCGGAGGGTTATAAAGAAAAGCATCAATTAACATCGTCGGTTCTAATTGAAATAATAAAAAGTCGTTATTCATCCTGAAATTCTCCCATTTTCAGCTAGGCCTTAGCCGTTTATTTTCAAAGCTTCCAGCAATAATAAATTAACGCGGCTTTGACAATCCAGTGCTTCGCTCGCGGACATTTTTTCCCTCAAAGCCGGATGATCCCAGTCTGATAGCAATCGCTTGATCGAGTGGCCGGTAAGTTTACTTCGTCTGGAATATTCACCAGTAATGTCAACTCCAATCAAGTCAAGGGCATCAGCTAAAGCGGCAAGGTTGGACTCTAAAACAGGCAGTGTCATGATACCGTTATCCCAGTCACCCGGCGCTTCTTCAGCCGTTAATACATCTTTATCGATACTTATATAAACAGGCACATTGACCATTTTTAATGTATTCACGGCCAAGTTAAGTGCTGCCTGATAAGCCGCTAAATTCTTAGCAGGCACCGCCGGAATAACTCGTAACTTTCCTGAGCGCAACAAATGATTCAAGCTCAAAACTTTTCGCAGAAAACCATATTGCTCGGTCGAGCCGACATGAAGAATTTTTTTGCAATTTGGCAAACTGGCTGCATGGTACAACCAATTACCACAAGCATAACGGGGAAAACGGTAAGAACAATCGAGATGATTATCAAATACAACGAGAGAAAAGGGAGTGCGAAGCTCCTCCAATATAACCAAAGTAAGATGATGAAAGTCGCCTGACCCTAAAAAGCGGCATACCCCTGCAGCAGAAAAAGGCGAGAATAGGCGATTACGGCATTTTCTGATAGCATTCTTTTGGGCGAAATATTGCAATTCATCCCGCAGATCACGTAGGTCAATTTGAGCGGCTGTCAGCAAGGCTGTTAACCGCTGCAAACTGTCATCCGTATGAACTATAACTTTTTTCAACAAATAAGCCTCCTGCCAACTGAGCATACAACTAGAAATAATACATTCAATTCTTTTATTAGATTATTACTGCTCAATAACTTTATTGAATTTTACAGTGTGTGTAATCTGCGTTAAGGACTGTACAATTATTTCACCAATTTTATCAAGTAAACTATATCGCTTTCGATAAAGATTACGTTTATGAGATACCACGTCTTCTATGTTTTTTCGCGGATCGGTTATTAGAATTTCAAAAAAGCGAGGATCATTGTTAACGTTTCCTCCAGTTTCATTCCAAAATTTATCTAAAGATGTTTTTAGTTTTCGGTTCCGGCGCAAATGATTATTGGTATAAAAGCCATAGTTAGATACAGCGTATATTTCACTTATGGATAAAACTTGCGCTAGGATACGCAGAGCATACAAAATTAGATTTTTGGGGCGATAACCAAAAAAATACTTAGTTATTTCTTTATTAATGGCCAAACCGTCCCGTGAGCCTTGTAAAGCCCCAATGTATAGAGAAAGAGTGCTGTTCATGTCAGAAACAATCCAGAAATTTGTATGATATATATATTTATTATCCAGTTTCAGGCCTAAACTCATTGTGCCTTCTCTAATTTCACCGTCGCGAAACGCTAAATCAATAGCCAAGTTTTGCCCTTTATAATTTTCGCTCCAAAGCTGAAGTCCAGATCCAAAATAAATTTGCCGTAAGGCATGTTCTGTAAATTGGTTCTCCCAAAATAACAGGCTGTGTGTGATAACGGTCAACCTCTCCGAAGTAGTGGAGTTTTTATAAAAAAATTGACGTGTGAGTTGAGCAAAAACCAAGGGATGCACCGCGCTGATTTCGCGACGCAAAGGATTAAGCTGGAAAAAGTTATTTAACAGTTGCACTTCTTTATGATGAAGTAACGATCTAATTACAAATACCAGCACACACCGATAATTGATCCACCTTTCACAATGGTAAAGGCGTGTCCCTAATTTAAACAAACTTATCATTTTTATCAAATTTCATACTCCTTCATCTTCATCATTTTATCGGTCATTGCGATTAATTACTTCTACTTTTTCAATACCCCGCCAGAGATACGAAATATTATCTATACCCCAATATGATCGAAAGCTATCATCGAATTTGCGGGTGATCACAAAGGAAAAGAATGTCATCCCTTCAGACGACATTCTGCTAAAGGTGCTCTATCTATCAACCCAGGATGTGATGTGAAATGAGCAGGCCAAGTTCAGAACTGAGACACACTTTACTCCAGCTGTCCATTGTCTTCTGTTCAACTTAGCCTGTCTTGAACAGTTTTAAGGTAATTGCCACACTGTCCCTCTCCGCAAGTAAATTATGTCAAAACCCGCCAGATAGAACAATAGCACTAAGGTGCCATATTATAATATGGCACCTTAGTGCTATTAAAGGGGCATTGCCTATTTTGCTGTTATCACAAGATGCATCAACTCCACCCTATTCTTCACGGCTGTCTTGCGAAAAATATTGTTCAAATGCCTTTTCACCGTGAACGGAGAGATACACAACATGTCAGCTATTTTCAAATTGCTGTGTCCCTCATACACCATAAGTAATACTTCCTTTTCCCGGTCGGTGAGAGAATATTGCGCACCGATATCCTCAATAGATGGTCGCCCTTTATCGGTCCACTCCGGCCCAAAAGCTTCATCCGTTTTCCTAGCCTTAATAAGCAAGTCTTCCTTGAAAACGTAGATAATGAACAAAACGTTCAGTAACAAATAAATAACAACTATCGGATCAAAAAAATAGGCATCAATATAAGAGTCCCAAAAATCAAAGTACAGGTCGAGCTCTTCATAAGAAAACAGAAGTATAAACAGATACAACGCTACGCTCAGTACCAGCAAAACCTTTTTCGTCACTTGGTCCGCCACTTTCAGACCTTTTACCAGATAAAATACACTCCCCCATATTGCAAAAGACAATAAAATGCTGTCTATGCTAATGTCCAAGACTTTTCCCCATATAGTTAGATTATAATTCTGATCCATACCGTAGAGAAAAGTGAATAGTCCGATCAACACATACATTACACTGAAAAGCTTCAGACTTTTGTCAAAAAGCCTATTTTTCACTTCCACGCGCGCTACCTTACCAATCAATCCTACCCAGGCGTATAAAAGTGCCACTGAACAGATATCGGTAAAAAACGCCAAAATTATATTCGTTTCCCAATGTAAATCAAAGAATGAACTATAGATGGCTATGAAATTGGTCACTTCATATAAAAAGAAGGTTACAACAAAAGCCCTTAGCCATTTGTATAGCTCATCTTCAAACCTTTTCGCCAGCAGGACCGCAAGGGTTATACCAGAAACTCCCATTAAAAATGAAATAATATAAAAAAAGATAATTACATGTTTCAATACGCCTATCCACCTCTTTCAATAATAAACCATCATCATTATACCATACAGGCCAAAAAAATTGCCTTAACATCCCAATGTCATTAAGTTAAGAAAACAAAACGACAAAGAAACAACGGAAAAGACAGAGAGATTGAGAAATAATGGTCTCCCTGTCTTTTCTGTCTATTTTTGAGCACCACAAACAGACAGATTGTCATCTGCCAATAAAAGGGATATAGTAAATAGG